>JAGLUD010000275.1 GCA_023134935.1 Paracoccaceae bacterium
AGCCTTGTGATGATCCGCGCGCTGCGGGATTACGGTGATAAAACGGGCTATCAGATCGGCTATAAACCAGCGGGTGGGGTCTCCAAGGCCAAAGACTCGCTGAACTATCTGATGCTTATGAATGAAGAACTGGGCCGCGATTGGCTGGAGCCGGATTTATTCCGCTTCGGCGCATCCAGCCTGCTTGGTGATATTGAACGGCAGCTAGAACATTTTGTAACGGGTCGGTACTCGGCCAGCTTCCGCCACGCGATGGGATAAGGCTATGACTGTGAAAGAGATTTTTGAAACCATGGAATATGGACCTGCACCTGAAAGCGCCGCTGAAGCCAACAAATGGCTAGACGCGCACGAGCGTAAGTTCGGGCATTTCATAAACGGCGAGTTCGTTGATGGCGACACCCATTTTCAAACGAAAAACCCCGCCGATGGTGAGTTTCTGGCCGACATTACGGATGGTACTGCGGAGGACGTAGACGCCGCCGTTAAGTCCGCACGTAAAGCGCAAGCTGGATGGGCGAAACTTGGCGGGCATGGGCGGGCGAAATACCTCTATGCCATCGCGCGATTGGTTAACAAACACGCGCGGCTGTTCTCGGTTCTTGAAACCTTGGATAACGGTAAACCGATCCGCGAGAGCCGCGACATCGACATCCCGTTGGTCATCCGCCATTTCTATCACAACGCCGGATGGGCGCAGTTGATGGACGACGAATTGCCGGGCTATGAAGCCATGGGCGTTGCGGGCCAAGTCATTCCGTGGAACTTCCCGATGCTGATGCTGGCATGGAAAATCGCACCGGCGATTGCGATGGGCAATACTGTGGTGCTGAAACCTGCTGAATACACCTCGCTGACCGCACTTCTGTTCGCTGAAATCTGCGTTGAAGCGGGCCTTCCGAAGGGTGTCGTGAACATCGTAACGGGCGAGGGCGCGACGGGTGCGGCGATTACTGAGCACTCCGATATCGACAAGGTAGCCTTCACCGGTTCGACTGAAGTTGGACGGATTATTCGTAATGCGACCGCTGGTTCAGGCAAGAAGCTGACGCTGGAGCTGGGTGGTAAATCCCCGATTATCGTTTTTGACGACGCCGATCTAGATAGCGCCGTTGAGGGCGTGGTCGATGCGATCTGGTTTAACCAAGGGCAGGTCTGCTGCGCAGGCTCTCGTCTGCTGATGCAGGAAGGCATTGCCGATACATTTATCGCCAAGCTGACGGCGCGAATGAAGAAATTGCGTGTGGGCAATCCGCTCGACAAATGCATAGATATCGGCGCGATTGTTGATCAAACGCAGATGGATACCGTGGCCGCGATGGTCGCCAAAGGCGTGGCCGAGGGCGCGACGTTGATTCAGCCTGAGATTTCGATGCCGAACGGTGGTTGTTACTTCCGTCCGACATTGTTGACGAACGTTGATACTGCCGCGACTGTGATGCAGGAAGAAATCTTCGGGCCAGTTCTGGTTTCTACAACTTTCCGTACGCCTGCCGAAGCTATCGCCTTGGCAAACAACACGAAATACGGGTTGGCGGCGAGTATTTGGACCGAAAATATTAATCTGGCTTACGAGATTGCGCCGAAGGTTAAGGCGGGCGTTGTCTGGATCAACTGCACGAACCAATTCGATGCTGCTGCCGGATTTGGTGGTTACCGCGAGAGTGGGTTCGGGCGTGAGGGCGGCAAGGAAGGCCTATTCGAGTACGTGAAGCCAAGTTTCCTGAAAGGGCTGAAACCTTTTGTTAGTAAACACCCTGTAGCGTCGGGCGAAGTGGCGATGGAAACGATCGACCGCACTCCGAAGATGTATGTCGGTGGCAAGCAAGCGCGGCCGGATAGTGGTTATGCAACGCCGGTTCTGTCCTCCAAGGGTGCATTGATTGGGCATGTTGGCGCTGGCAGCCGTAAAGATATCCGTAACGCGGTTGAGGCCGCTGCAGGGGCATCTGGTTGGGCTGGTGCGTCGGGACATAATCGCGCGCAGGTGATGTATTTCATCGCCGAAAACCTGTCAGCGCGCGCTGACGAGTTCGCGGATCGTATCAGTTCAATGACTGGCGCGAACAAAGGCAAAGCGAGCGCGGAGGTTGAGGCCTCGGTAGCGCGTCTGTTCAGTTATGCGGCATGGGCCGATAAGTTCGACGGCGCAGTACACAGCGTTCCGATGCGCGGTGTAGCTATGGCTATGAATGAACCAGTCGGTCTGATGGGCATAATTTGCCCTGAGGAAGCACCGCTGTTGGGAATGATCTCGTTGATCGCGCCAGCAATGGCGATGGGCAACCGATGTGTGGTTGTACCGTCCGAAAGCCATCCGCTAAGTGCGACGGATTTCTATCAGGTGTTGGATACATCTGATGTTCCGGGTGGGGTTGTAAATATCGTTACGGGTTCTGCGGATGAGCTGTCGAAGACCTTGGCTGATCACTACGCCATCGATTCCGTCTGGCATTTCGGCAGCGAAGCGGGGGCGAAAGCTGTTGAGGCAGCCTCGGCAGCAAACCTGAAACGCACGTGGACGTCAAATGGCATGGCTCGTGACTGGTATGACAACAAACAAGGCGAGGGCCGCGAATTCTTGCGTCATGCCACCGAGGTCAAGAATATCTGGACGCCTTACGGGGAGTGACCCGATAGTTTAAACTGTTTCGAGTGCGGTGCGAATTACCTCTCCGCACTCGTTATTGTTTTTAAATATGTAAAGGACTGATGTTAAACGGAAACGAAGTTACGCGTTAATTGGATCGTAAGGTTTGTAGGCTTTTCTGCAGCGGCGACCTAGAGTTTATAGAGTGAGGTATGGTGGAATTTAAAGAATACACCGGCTATTACGGCTTCGCACAAGATAACGGCAATTCCCGTTACATCAATATCACGAACATTGGGCAAGATGAGATGACTATCCGGATCTCCGGCGATTTCACGCTGGAAGACAATGATCTGGATACATGAGTTCAAATTTGGAATTTGGATGGTGACCTTCTGTTTGATAGTGGGACGGAAGAACAGCCAATACCCCTCCTCGAGTATGGCACCACTGGAGAGATGGTCGACGATGTACGTTACCCCTACACAATCATTACGGTAGGCGACGCCGAATATATATTTCTCGACAAAGTTTTCGATCGGACGGCACTGCCTATCAATCCGTTCAAATCAGGTCACAATCCGCTTGATGGTACACCTTCCGGTGGCGGGGATGGTGATACGCATTCGGTATGTTTCGTAAATGGAAGTCGAATTCTAACACCGGACTGCGAATGCCCTGTCGAAGACCTTCTCGTCGGCGATTGATGGCTGGCGCGATGGAACGCAAACACGCCCCCATCCGTATCTCTGCCGACGCATTTGGGAAAGGTTTGCCTGCCCGCGACCTTCTCGTTTCCCCCCAGCACCGCATTCTTATCACCGATTAGCGGGCTGAACTGCTGTTTGGCGTACCCGAGGTTCTGGTCGCGGCGAAGCATCTGGTTAATGATCAAACCGTTCGCGTTGAAGCCGACCTAGATGCGTTTTCATATCATCACATTCTATTCGAAAAACACGAGACGGTCTTTTCCGAAGGCCTGCCAACCGAAAGCTTTCACCCTGGCGATATGGCGATGAACGCGCTTGGTGAGGCGGCGCGGCTAGAATTGTTGGAACTGTTTCCAGAGCTTGCCGATGCAAAAATCGGCCTTCGGCCATTGTCGCATCGGGCGTTGAAATGTTTTGAGGCGAGGGCTTTCACTGCCATTTAAAGTATACCAAACACGAAAAAAGAGGCGTTCGGGTGAAACCCGCGCCTTGTCTTTCAGAATTCCTCGGGGAGGCCCATTAGGCCATGGTTTCGACGTTCCGGGTCAGAGACCGCCAATCGATGAGGTCGGATTTACCGCGCTAATTGCCCAAGCCCTGAGATGTTGCTGCCAAATGCCGGTTGTTAATCGGCGCAACGGTTGGGCGGTTTTTAAAGTGTTGCGAATGTACGCAACGGGTACTCGAAATTCATTAGCGCGATAAACCCACGGGTGGAAA
>JAGLUD010000276.1 GCA_023134935.1 Paracoccaceae bacterium
CCGCCGCCTGTTCTGCACTCTCGACCTTCGGAACCATAACTCCGCCCGCACCTGCATCCAGCACCCGCTTAATCCAAGCTTCCGTCCCGTCCGGCACCCGCACGATCGAGCGCGCACGCGTGCCAATCGCCATCATCTGCACCTGCGCCGTTTCGACACTTGCCGGGCCATGTTCAAGATCGACAACGATGAAATCAAAGCCGACGTGTGACATAATCTCGGCGACTTGCGCGGAAGGTAAATCCAGCCAACATCCATATTCAGGCATCATATTCTCCGTTCAAACCGTTAACACTTCATCAATAATAACCGCCATCGCGTCGGCGGTATCCCTTAACGAGACCTCTAGTGCGGCAATATCGTCAACTTTCGCAACTTTCACCAGTAGATCACGGAACCCGCGACCCGCGCTTTGCGGATCAATCGGGCCATCCACAGCAAGTCGCGCGACTTGCTGAATGCTCGTGAATAATTTCAAAGCCGCCGAAATTGCGCCCGCCTGCTCGCCTGTAATCCAGCCAGCGGTAACCAGCTCGGGCAACATATCTGCTGGCCGTTCAACCCCTGTAATCCCGTAAAGCACCGCACCGGTTTGCAACACCAATTCGATATCCATCAGCCAACCGGCACCGTGTTTCATCTCCCACGGGTTATCGGCCTTTTCCTCCGCTAATTTCGCCCGCATCTCCTGCACGTCACCAATCACCTTCGCGCGGTCATGCGGCTGGCGAAGCGCGGCACGCATTGCATTCCGGACATCTCGCTCCAGATCTTCGCGCCCCGCGACAACCCTTGCCCGCGATAATGCCAGATGCTCCCACGTCCACGCCTCGTTCATTTGATATTCCTTGAACGCGTTAATAGACGTCGCCACCGGTCCCATACGCCCCGATGGGCGCAGCCGCATATCAACTTCGTAAAGCGCACCCTCACTGGTCGGAACCGTCAACGCCGACAAAACAGCCTGCGTCAATCGCGCGAAGTAAGTCGAGACAGCCAACGGCCTGTCCCCTTCGGAATTCTCGGCACCTTGAGCATCATAAACCATGATCAAATCCAGATCAGAGGTCGCCGACATCTCTCGCGAACCCAGCTTCCCCATCGCGATAACGGCAGCACCCTTCCCGGGAGGCGACCCATATCGTCGTGAAAAATTCTGGCAAACGGCAGGGAATAGATTAGCCAAACAGGCCTCCGCAACATCAGAATAGGCAATTGCGGCCTCGTCAGCAGTCGAAATTTGCCGCAACAAATGCACGCCTATGCTGAACTGCTTTTCCTTGACCCATCGACGGGTAATATCAAGCGTATCCTCATAATCCTCGGCGGTTTCGATTTCGGCTTTCAGCTCCGCATTCAGGCAATTAAATTCCGGAAGGCTTTCAAAGAAATCACTGCTCACCACAGCGTCAAATACTTTCGAATTTCGCCCTAAATACCGCGCCAGTTGCGGTGCAGTTGCGCAAATATCGATTAATAGATCAAGCAAGGGCGGGTTAGCCTCGAACAACGAGAACAACTGAACCCCTGCCGGAAGACCTGACAAAAATGCATCAAACTGAATCAGCGCCTCTTCAGGGCTTGTTGAATCGGCTAAACGCGACAGGATCTCCGGCTTAAGCCGCGCAAATATTTGGCTGGCCCGCTCAGACCGCATTGACGGCAATGTGGTCCACTTTTCCACGACCCCTTCGACAAAATCGGGCCGCTCAAACTCCGGCGCCTCCGTCGCAACATCGTCACCCGCGAAAAACTTTTCCGTCAGGTCATGCACTTTTTGCAATCGCTCCGTAATCTCCGCTTCGAACGAGGTTAAATCTGTCGTTCCGCAAAATGCAGCCAGCCTTTCACGTCGCTCTAAGCTTTCTGGAATCACATGCGTCTGCGCATCTTCAAGCATTTGAAGGCGGTGCTCCAACGTGCGATGCGCGACATAGGCATCATTCAAATAGGATGCAATATCCGCCTCGACCCAGCCATTATTAACCAACGCTTTCAAAGCTTTCAACGTTTCGCGTTGCCTAATTTCATTGTCTCGCCCGCCACTGATAATCTGCCGTGTTTGGGTGAAAAACTCGATCTCGCGAATACCACCACGCCCAAGTTTCATATTGTGCCCAGGCACCAAAACCGCCCCGTGCAGGCCTTTGTGCTCGCGAATACGAAGGCGCATATCGTGTGCGTCCTGAATCGCCGCGAAGTCCAGATATTTGCGCCAAATGAACGGCTTAAGGCGGTCCAGAAATGCCCAGCCCGCATCAATCGCCCCCGCACAAGGGCGCGCCTTGATGAACGCGGCACGCTCCCACGTTCGACCGAGGCTTTCGTAATATCGCTCCGCCGGTTCCATCGCCATGCACACCGGCGTCGAGGACGGATCGGGCCGCAAGCGCAAATCTGTCCGAAACACATATCCGCCACCCGTCACAGCCGACAGTAGCTTAACCATCCGCTGGGTAATCCTTATAAAACTAGCCCGCACTTCGCCGTAATCTTCGGGGTCATGGCGGGTCTCGTCAAACAGTACTATCAGGTCGATGTCAGAAGAATAATTCAGCTCCCTCGCGCCCATCTTTCCCATCGCCAGAACAACCATGCCTGCAGCGTTGTCGCCTGTACATCCGGGTAATTTCCCCCGTGCAATCTCGGCTTTGACGAGATGGTCTAGACTAACCTGCACCGCCCGATCCGCCAAATCAGTTAACGATCCGGTAACCTGATCAAGCGACCAGAGCCCGCCCAGATCTGCTAACCCGGCCAACAGCGCACCGCGCCGTTTCGCAGTCCTTAGATTGTCTGATAACGCCTGAAAGCTATCGCCTGAAATGTCATTCAGAATTTCGGCAAAAACCGCATCCAGATCGCCTCCGACAATACCGCGTAGCCAATCTGCCTCGCGCCGCATCAACAAGTCGAGATATGGACTGCA
>JAGLUD010000277.1 GCA_023134935.1 Paracoccaceae bacterium
AAGGACAGCATCTCAAGTCCTATAGAAACGCTAAACGCAGCAGCAACGCCGATAATCACACCGTCACGACCGCGGCTTTCGCTATGCATCATGGCCATCAAGATAAAGGCCATCAACATCATCTGGACATTATGGTGATCAAGCGCCCCGATTTCAAATTTACGCGTTGTGATAATGGCGATAATAGCAAACAGATACCCAAACGGCCCTGCCCGCACCCCGCCAAACCGAACAGATGCACGCTGCATCGCCCAGAGAGTCGGTGCGATTAACGCCAACGGCCAAAGCGTCATCGTCACAGCTTCCGCCCAGTCCTGTGTCAAGAACAGCGTTGTCGCCCACAGGATCGCCGCAATAGGCAAGTCAATCAGGCGGGACCAGTGCATGGGCGTCCCCGCCGCGAACCCCAGCCGGTATTGCGTGACGTCAAACCAGCTTTGTCCTGCCAAAAGATCGCGAACCTGAATCAACCGCATGGCGTCGTCATTACCAGTATCCCAAACTGGGACAGAAAAATCCGGTCCCTTAAGAATAACCGCAAGTACCGTAACAAAATAAAGCGCCCAAAAGATTGCGCGCGACCGGGTTTTGGCAGAAAGGTTAACTGAATTTTTATTCATTTTTAGGTATCTATTCGTAAATTGTGGCAAAATAGCCAACACAATACATTAATCTCAGTATTCTTAGTTGAACGACCGATGCAAACACAACCTGTTTGCTTTATACACACGTTAATATTCATTTTGCCTATTGCCATTAAACTTACTCTTCGATTCAACACAAACCTACAAGGGCCATAGGCGTTCTATGCGCGAAATCAAACCAAATTGGATTCTATGGCAGGCTATCCTGTTGTCATCTCTGGCGTTTTTGCCTGGATGCAAACAGGCCGCGCTAGTTACACAGCTCGACTCCGGAAACGCGCTAAACGGAACCCCGTGCGAGAATCAGTCCGGCGGAACCGGTCCAGCGTACATCGATGTTTATTGCGTAACGAATTTCGACCAAGTTGCAGTAAACGCAGCGCGCGAAGTGCTTGAGTTTGCAGTACAACAGTTTGACTGGGTATTTACAGATATTCCCGGCGTTTATTCCAGCTTTTCGTTCCGTGCCGTTCGAACAGAGTTCGCCCACTCCATTGGGTTATCGGGCAAGGGCCAAACCATCGCAATCGTGGACACCGGATTTTACGTCAATCACCCCGAGTTGGCCGGAAAGCCCATCACACTTTACGGCTTTGAACGACCACCAGACGACCACGGGACAAGCGTCGCTGCCACCGCGGCTGGAGTAAAAGACGGTTCCGGCATGATGGGCGTTGCATATGACGCAAGCCTGCACCTGACCTCTCTGTCCAACGACCTGTCCGTCATTGCGGATGCGACGGATCATGCACGCCAAAACGGAGCCATCGTTCAGAATAATTCTTGGGGATATCAGGACAGCCGTATTGATAGCCTCCTAAATCGTCCGGATGGCATGAGCGCAGAACAGGCGTTTGCAAACGAGATCAGCGTGGATTTAGCAACGGCCACAAGCTATCTCAGCGCGCTAAACGACTTTACGCAATCGGGCATCGTAATTTTTGCGAACAGCAATGACGAAACCGCCACCAGCTTATCCTTGATGGAAGCGTTGCCGCTGGCGTTCCCACTAATGGAGGCCGGCTGGATTACAGCCTTAAATGGTGTTCCAACGTTCGACGGGGCAGGCGAAATCACCGAAGTTCACCGATTATCAGCCGAGTGTTTCGAAATGGCTCGCAGCTGTTTGATGGCCGAAGGCGCGGTCTATGCAACTTTCGGCGCAAATTCATATGCTGAGCCACTCGTTGGGACTTCCTTCGCCGCACCGATAATTTCAGGCGGAGTCGCCATACTTGCGGAGGCTTTCCCAAGCCTCAACGGACCTGAAATTCGTGATCGCCTGTTAGTCACCGCTGACAATTCCTTTTTCACACCAACAGACGTACAGGACACACGTGATTTCACGCCGACGATCTCGCACGACTACAGCTCCGAGTACGGGCATGGATTCATGAATCTGGAAGCAGCCCTGCTGCCGATTGGCACCGTTGCTGTCCCGACAGGACTGTCGGTAAGCGAAGGTACAATGTCCTTTCAGGAAGCATCAGTGGCCACAGGGTTCGCGCAAGGTGACGCGGTCGTCACAGCGCTCAGTGACGTTAACGTAATGGTAATAGATTCGCTTGCCGGTAACTTTAACGTTCCGGCGGAAACCTTCGTTATTTCAGCTAATACCCAAAACAACTTTGATGAATTCTCGCTGTTCGTTGATGACGGGAAAACCCAGTCAGGCATTGCGGGTGCGATCAAATCTCTTGCATTTGTGTTGGATGCGGACAGCAACGCTCACTTCGTCGGAGGCAGCACTTTTGATGTAATTTCCGACATCGGTTTGGTCGCTGCACGCACCGGACTTTTGTACGACCCAATCGCAATGGCAGAGGTTCCTACCGGCAGCTATTCCCTTGGCATACAGGCACCGCTTGACGGGAATAACGAAATTGCTGCCTATATGTACTCCTCAACCGAAGGCGCCATCAGCAATGCGTTAGGTGCCGGGGTGGCGTTACAATTTGGACCAAAATCCAACCGACTGTCGCTGGGCGCCTCGATAATGCAAGAACAGGGCGGCGCCCTTGGCATGCAAAGCTTTGCTGAGAATCAAGACCTCTCCAGCGTATCACGAGCAATAGATGTGGGGTATTCAGCAAGCCTTGATAACAACGTTAGCTTCGATGCCAACGCCCAAATTGGTGCATTAACGTCCAGCGGACAAGGCATGTGGGGTGGACAAGAAGACACCACATTCAGCGCATTCGGTATGGCATTGAATGTTACCAACGTGTTTGCAGGAAACGACAGAATTATTGCGTCGATCCGCCAACCGATTGCGATCGACGGCGGTTCCATGACAGTCGCCCTTCCCCAAACCCGCGACGTTGACGGAAACATCACATCAAGCATCCTTGATATCAATCTTGCACCATCGGATCGCCAACTTGACCTGGGGTTGGAGTACGAAGTGCCGCTGGATCAATATGAATCCATTCGATTTGGCGCCGCATACATTCTCAATAATGCCAACATAACCGGTGAAACCACGCTCGGGTTGGCCATGAGTTATTCGCTTGAATTTTAGTCAAAACGGTCCGCCTTGCTGCGAACACAAGATATTGCCATACTCACCGCAATTACCGATTTTGAAACCAATGGATTTTGAACAATGAGCGATACGCCATCTCCAAGCATTGCCGTTTTACTACCTTGCTACAATGAAGAGCATGCGATTGCGGCCGTCGTGCAAGGTTTCAAAAGCGCCCTGCCGGAGGCGACAATTTACGTGTACGATAACAACTCCACCGACGATACATGTGCTCGCGCGGTTGAAGCCGGTGCTATTGTTCGCACGGAGTCGCGACAAGGAAAAGGCAACGTCATCCGCCGGATGTTCTCCGATATTGACGCCGATTTTTACATCATGGCCGACGGTGACGGAACTTACGAGGCCGCAGATGCCCCAGCACTGCTTACTGCGGCAATCGATGAACGTCTGGATATGGTTGTTGGCAACCGCAAAGATATCAACGTGGATGCTGGGCGCACAGGCCATGCCTTTGGGAACACGATTTTCAACCTACTATTCCGCCAAATGTTCGCAGCTGGATTTTCCGACATTTTTTCAGGGTATCGTGTATTTTCACGCAGGTTCGTCAAAAGCTTCCCGGCCCTGTCGAGCGGTTTCGAGATAGAAACGGAACTGTCCGTACATGCCTTAACCCTGAAACTACCATTTCGCGAAGTCGAGGTATCCTACGGAACGCGCTTGGAAGGTTCCGTCAGCAAACTCTCGACATTTCGCGACGGTTTCAGAATTTCATCCATGTTCGTACTGCTGATGAAGGAGTCCCGTCCGTTTGTGTTCTTCGGATACTTGACCATCTTCGCATTATTGATCTCGGCCTTCTTCGGGGTGCCTGTGTTGATCGAGTATTTTCAAACTGGCTTCGTAACCCTGATCCCGCGCTGGATCTTATCGGTCGGCATGTTGATGGTTTCCTTGGTTATGTTCATCTGTGGATTAATCCTGGATTCGGTCGCACGGGGCCGCACGGAACATAAGCGGATGGCATATCTTGCAATACCACGCTGGACTTCAAGAAAATAATACTGCCAGTTCATTCAGAAGAACTCACGCAGATTACCTTTTTCGCGCACCTTCGAAGGAATCTCAGTTGTGCCGTAGAGAGCTGCCTTATTTTCGTCTGACTTTTGCGATACATTTGTACCCAACTTTAATAATTATTGTCAGTAACTGGTAATTCCTGAAAAGCATTCGAAGCAAAGAAGCGTTTATTATGAAAGTTCTAAGCTACTTCAGAAATGACGAGTCAGGCGCAGTCACCGTTGACTGGGTCGTATTGACGTCTGCGATTGTTGGCATTGGTTTGGCCGTAATAATTCTAATTTCCGGCGGAGTTAGCCAAGCATCCAATAATATTTTAGGCGGCATTAATACGAGCTGGAGCTTTAGCTTTGGCATCAAAAATGCTGCGTCATACTTCGACTTCGGCATCAATGCTTACCCCAACGATCAACACGATGCATGGCTTACTGCCCGCTTGGAGGTCGATGCCGATGCTCCAAACGGTTACGAGTATGATCCCAATTTCACTACAACCCGATATGTCGACGATAGCACGGGAAACCCGATCTACGTCTCGCTTGATGGTGCCACTTACAGCATTGGTGGTGAGGTCATTTCCGTTGCCGATTACGATTCTAGCGGTCGCACCTCTTTCAAATCGACTTTTGATCAATACTGGGACGAGTCACCGTAGTACTCAGCTTTAACCTGCTGTTCCCGATGTAATTGTGGGTTGTAAGTACAGAGCTGGATTCTGAATGGTCGCTACTTCCACCCAATCATCGAGCTGTGCACTTCCAAATCTTGCAAGTCGCCCCCAACATTCATAAGTGTGTAGCAACATTCTTTGCACTACTGCTTTTAATAAAAGGTTACATCATGTCGGAAACCTGGCTTCCATCGCTGATCACAAAGACCCCTCAAGAAGGCTATGAACTCGCGGTTAAACTATCACGTGTCGCGGTCAAGATGACCCAACCGGACCCCGAAATTCGTGATGACTTGCGTAAGGTTTATGAATCCGATGCAGATGCGCTTATTGCGGTTTCGGCTGTTGTCGCTACGCACTACCAGACAGTTGCTGCTGCAAACAACTACTGGCGTTAATCACGCCTCCAATTGCGGCACGAAGCTTGGCCGGACAACAGAAATTCCAGCGCCAATGTAAGCGGAATACTTTATTATAGCAAAAAGGGGATTTGGTAGTAAACCTTGGTGCGGTCGAGAAGACTCGAACTTCCACGGGTGTTACCCCACAGCGACCTCAACGCTGCGCGTCTACCAATTCCGCCACGACCGCACTTAAGGTAGCGGGCGTATAGCATTGGCCTCTGGGCTTGTGAAGCCCTCAATGGTATGGCTAAGGTGATTTCTTTTGCAGCGGAGTTTTGCAGTGGTCGAGTGGCTTATTTCAGACGGTTTAACAGACCATCCAGACGCGATACAGGCGATGGAAAACCGTGTTGCGGGTATAATTTCCGGCGATATGGATGAACAGGTCTGGCTGCTTGAACACCCGCCTCTCTATACGGCCGGAACCAGCGCGAACGAGGCCGATTTACTGGATCACAACCGTTTTCCGGTTTATGAGGCCCGCCGAGGCGGCGAATATACCTACCACGGCCCCGGCCAACGGGTCGCCTATGCAATGCTGAATTTGAACCAGCGTGAAAAGGACGTGCGCAAATACGTAAACCTGCTGGAAGAGTGGATCATCCAGACGCTTCAAGAATTCGGCGTAAAAGGTGAACGCCGCGAGGGGCGCGTTGGCGTCTGGGTGGTAAGGCCAGATCGCCCCCCCCTGCCCGACGGTTCCCCAGCCGAAGATAAGATCGCCGCAATTGGCGTGCGGATTAGGCGCTGGGTGACGTTCCACGGCATTTCCATCAACGTTGAACCCGATCTTGAACATTTCAACGGCATTGTTCCGTGCGGCATAAACGACTACGGCGTCACAAGTCTGGTAGACTTGGGCATCCCCGCGACCATGAATGACGTTGATATCGCCCTCAAATCCACTTTTTCGCATGTTTTTGGAAAATAGTGCTGCTTGCGGCATTCTCGACAGTTGATGTAGATCAAGGCGCG
>JAGLUD010000278.1 GCA_023134935.1 Paracoccaceae bacterium
TGTCCTACATCATGAGCGGATATTTTCTTGGTTTCTTGGGCGGCTCCTATATGGCGCCGGAGCTGATCCGACGCGTAGGCCATGTGCGCGTGTTCGCAGCACTTGGTTCGCTGATTTCCGCGGCATTCATTTTGTATGCCGCGCTTCCGGATCCGATTATCTGGACTATGATGCGTGTGATCGTCGGGTTTTGTTTTGCCGGTGTGTACGTTGTAGCCGAGAGCTGGCTTAACGATGCCGCCACAAACGAGACCCGCGGGCAGGCGCTGTCAGCGTATGTGATTGTGCAAATGGTTGGTATCGTGACCGCGCAGGTTCTGCTGAATTTCGCGGACGTGGGCGGTTATACACTGTTTGTATTGATGTCTGTTCTGGTTTCGGTTTCGTTTATGCCAATTTTGCTTTCCTCAACGACCGCGCCGGTTTTTCGTGCAACCAAACGGATGAGCCTTAAGGAATTGTTTGTGATTTCGCCCCTTGGCTGTGTCGGTACATTCCTTCTTGGTGGGATATTTGCAGCCCTGTTTGGGATGGCAGCAGTTTATGGCACGGAGGTCGGAATGAGTGTCCGAGAGATTTCGATTTTCGTTGGGGTGATTTATCTGGGTGGAATGCTGTCACAGTACCCGATTGGTTGGGTTTCAGATCGTATGGACCGTCGGCAGTTAATAATGATCTTGACCGCATTTGGAGGAGCAGTCGTCTTTATCGGTTCCATCTTCACCCAGAGTCAAATCGTTCTCTATGCGCTGGCATTTGTCGTTGGTGGAGTCGCCAACCCCTTGTATTCGCTTCTTATTGCGTACACGAACGACTACCTAGAACCTGACGACATGGCATCCGCATCCGGCGGATTGATCTTTTTGAACGGTGTCGGAGCGATCGGAATGCCCGTGGTCGTCGGTTGGTCTATGACGCGCTTTGGACCCAATAGTTTTTTCGTGATCCTCGCTATGTTGATGACTGCAATCGCAACTTATGCAGCCTACCGTACAACCAAACGTGCGCCAACGCCGGTCGATGAAACTTCGGCTTATGCGACAGTCCTTCCGCAGGCTTCGCCGATCGCTGTCGAGGTGGCACAAGAGGTCGCTATCGAGATGGCTTTGGAGGACGAAGAAGCTGAGTCGTAAATTTTTTGCTTGGAATATTCTGAAATTATGTAAACATGCTGAAAATGGCATCAAAAGGAGTCGCCGGTATGAACAAACTGGCTGAAGAGATTCTCGATTTTTGGACCGATGTGGGTATGGAAGGCTGGTACATGGTATCCGCCGACTTCGATGACAAAATCCGATCCCGATATAAAGCTGCATGGGAAGACGCTTTGGCTGGGAGGTTCTCCAGCTGGAATCTTGAGGCGAAGTCCTCGCTGGCTCTGATTATTTTGCTGGACCAGTTTCCCCGTAATATGTTTCGAGGCGATGGGGCATCGTTCGCGTCAGACCGCATGGCGCTATGTGTTGCGAAAAAAGCGATTGAACGGAATTTTGACAAACAGATCGACAGCGATATGCGTCAGTTTTTCTATTTACCCTTCATGCATTCGGAATCCTTGATGGATCAGGACGCTGCCGTTCGGGCATTTTGCACCCGTATGCCTGGCGCAGGTAATTTGCTGCATGCCCGTGCGCACCGTCAAGTTATTCGCGATTTCGGGCGGTTTCCTTACCGGAATGATGCCTTGGGGCGTGAAACCACAAGCAAAGAGACCGCTTACCTCGATGCCGGTGGTTACCGTTTTACCGTTGAGAATATGGATAAATAGCTTCTTACTTTCTGTGGGTGGTCTAACTTTCAAAAATGGTTTAATGGTAGACTAATTCCAGAAATCGGAGAAGATCATGGCTGAAACCTCATACGACGTTGTTATAATCGGGGCTGGTCCCGGCGGTTATGTGGCTGCAATTCGTGCGGCACAGTTGGGATTGAAAACCGCTGTGATCGAACGTGAGCATCTTGGCGGTATTTGCCTGAACTGGGGCTGCATCCCGACAAAAGCGATGCTGCGCTCCGCTGAAGTTTTTCACTTGATGGAACGCGCGAAGGAATTCGGGCTTACTGCTGACAAGTTCGGTTATGACCTTTCCGCTGTCGTTAAGCGTTCGCGCGGGGTTGCCAAGCAACTGTCCGGCGGGGTTGGGCATTTGCTTAAGAAGAATAAAGTGACCGTGATTATGGGCGAAGCAACGCTTACCGGTGTAGGCAAAGTTTCAGTGAAGACCGACAAAGGGACCGATGCACTTAGCGCGAAAAACGTCATCGTTGCGACGGGTGCGCGGGCGCGCGAATTGCCGGGACTTGAGGCTGACGGCGATCTTGTCTGGACGTATAAGCATGCGTTGAACCCGCCGCATATGCCCAAAAAACTGTTGGTTGTTGGTTCCGGTGCTATCGGAATCGAGTTTGCTAGTTTCTTCAACACCCTTGGTGCGGACACGACTGTTGTGGAAGTGATGGATCGGGTGCTGCCCGTTGAGGACGCAGAGATTGCCGCTTTGGCGAAGAAGCAATTCGTTAAGCAAGGTATGAAGATCATGGAGAAGTCCATGGTTAAAAAGTTGGATCGTGCCAAGGGCAAGGTTACAGCGCATATCGAAACGGGTGGCAAAACTGTTACGCAGGAATTTGACACGGTTATTTCCGCGGTCGGGATTGTTGGAAATGTTGAAGGGCTAGGCCTCGAGGCTTTGGGTGTGAAAATCGACCGCACACATGTGGTGACGGATCAATATTGCGAAACCACAGTGCCGGGATTGTACGCAATCGGGGATATCGCGGGCGCACCATGGCTAGCGCATAAGGCCAGCCATGAAGGTGTAATGGTTGCTGAAAAGATCGCGGGACAGAAAGTTCATCCCGTGAAGCCAGAAAGCATTGCAGGTTGTACATATTGTCAGCCGCAGGTGGCCTCGGTCGGGTATACCGAAGCGAAAGCAAAAGAGCTGGGTTACGACATCAAAGTTGGACGTTTCCCGTTTATGGCAAATGGCAAAGCGATCGCTTTGGGAGAACCCGAAGGCATGGTTAAAACCATTTTTGACGCCAAAACCGGCGAGCTATTAGGCGCGCACATGGTCGGTGCCGAGGTGACGGAGCTCATCCAAGGTTACGTCGTTGGTCGTCAGCTTGAGACGACCGAAGAAGACCTGATGCACACAGTTTTCCCGCATCCGACCTTATCAGAGATGATGCACGAAAGCGTTCTGGACGCCTACGGGCGCGCTATCCACTTCTAGATCAACGAAGAATTCGCGAATATTTGGCGCCTTGCAAAGAGGCGCCAACAATCGCCCCTGTTTGGTTGTAAACGACTGCGTAGACTGGCAGGTTGATCGTGTTTGTGGATACGCCCACCGAACCATAATCGTTTCTGTAAACGTACTCGGCGTCTACGCCCAATTGCCAACCGTCGGTGTTACGAAAGCCTGCTAACGTTTCCTGCGTCATGAAAAACAAGGCGTGACTGAAGCGTTGCACGCCGATTTGCGCGCCAATCGATGCCGCTGAAAACGAAAAGTAATCAACTTTTGCGTCGCCAATCAACAAACCACCTTCGCCGTAAGATCCGCCCAAGAACAATCCAGCCTCGGTGATTTCGGGGATGATCAGAAGGCCTGCGGCTTTGCTCGCCAATTGTTCTGTTCCAGCAACGGACTTGAACAAGTCAGCACGAGCGAAGTCGATGTCGCGATCGATCTGGTCCATGGACTTTGTGATTCCGGTGGCGCTACATGCGGCCGTTAACCCGGTTGCTGCGATAAATCCGCGTCGTGTCAAATTACCC
>JAGLUD010000279.1 GCA_023134935.1 Paracoccaceae bacterium
GATCGCGCCCAGCCGCAAGCGCGCCTCCCGCAGGTCGCCGTCTAGGTCGACCGCCACCAGCATCCGCGCATTCGCAAGTGCATCACCAGCATCCACAATTGCGCCCTTGCCGCCTGACAAAAGGAACCGCGCTTCATCGCCTTTGCGCCGCAAAGCAATACGGTCGGGATAGGCTAACGACAGCAACGCGCCTGCTGAAAGCCTTTCGCCAGCACCATCACGCACTAGCTTTTCTAATCGTTTAACTTCGGCCTTGATCGCAGAAATTGCCCCGCGATCAATACGCTGGGGCCGCTCCCGTTCGAACTTTGATGGGTCCTTAACCGCCTCTAACCGCAACGAAATATCAGTCAGTCGACCACCGACCGGATCCCGTTCCGCAATCAATGCCGCCAGTGTCGCCGCTAATCGCCGCGAGCCGTGATTGGCCCCAACCACCAGCATATGCCCCAACCGTGGATGCATCGGCAAGCCAGCCAGAACCTTGCCATGCGCCGTGATACGGCCTGCTTTCAACGCCCCTAAGGACGTTAACAACGCCTGTGCCTCGGCAAATGCGCGTTCGGGTGGTTGAGTCAGGAAGCCCATGCTCGACGGCGAGTCCGCCCCCCAAACCGCCAGCTCCAATACCAAACCAGCAAGGTCCGTCGATTCAATCTCCGCGGGAGGGAACGCTGACATCCCGCCTTCCTCACCCTTGGTCCACATGCGATAACAAACGCCAGAAGCCACACGCCCTGCACGCCCACGGCGTTGCTCGGCCTCGGCCTTGGTCACACGTTCGGTCACCAGCCGCGACATGCCCGAACCCGCATCAAACCGCGCCCGACGCGCCTTTCCACAATCCACGACTGTCTGAATGTCAGGAATGGTTAACGAGGTTTCCGCAATCGCCGTTGCAAGCACAATTTTCCGCCCCACCTTAAGCGGTGCCAGAACCTCGCGTTGTTGTGCAAACGGGAGACCCCCGAACAAGGGCAAAACTTTGCAATCCGCCGGAAGGTTCAACTTCGCCTCGACCCGTCGGATTTCGCCGGCACCAGGCAGAAAGACTAGCACGCCGCCATCCGTTTCCGTAACAGCTTGCGTCACCAGATTCGCCGCCACATCCTCGAACCAAGGTCCTCGGCGGTTTGGTTGTGCCCACGGTCGATCAAGCCAATGCGTCTCCACCGGAAAACTGCGGCCGGTCGAGGTTACCATAGGTGCACCACCCATCAACTCTGCCACTGGTCCCGCGTCTAATGTCGCCGACATTACCAGTAAATTCAGATCATTACGCAATACCAAACGCGCCTCTAAACACAGCGCCAGCCCCAAATCCGCGTTCAAGGACCGTTCATGGAATTCGTCGAAAATTACGCAATCAATGCCGGACAACTCAGGATCCCGTTGAAGTATCCGCGTCAGGATCCCCTCGGTCACTACTTCTATCCGCGTCTTTGGCCCCACCCGACTTTCGCCCTTAATGCGATAACCGACAGTTTCGCCAACCTTTTCGCCCAACTGCTGCGCCAACCGTTCGGCGGCCGCCCGCGCGGCAACGCGACGTGGTTCCAGCATAACGATGCGTCCGTTATAAAGTCCGTTTTCCAGCAGAAACAACGGCACTCGCGTCGTCTTACCTGCACCCGGAGGGGCTTGCAAAACTGCCATCCCATGCCCGCGCATGGCCGTTAATAATTCCGGTAATACCGCTTCGACAGGCAGTGTCGTCATTTTCACCCCACGCAGCTGATCAGCGTGCCTTTATCTTCAACGTTCCGATGCTCGTATTCGCCTCGAAATTCTGAATTTGCATTAACCCGTTGTTATCAGGCATAAATACCAGCGACGACAGCGCAATGCCCACTTTGCCACCATTGCCACCATTGCCCGAATATAAAATGCTGCACTCCACCCGACCATCATTATAGCGTTTGATGTCGGTAAATTTAACGTTGCTCCGACTGCGTCCGTCAAACAGCTCAACCTCACCGGTGCAAACTTTGGCAACACTAGCAGGCCGCAATAGAAAATACATCAAAGACATCGGGTCGACCGTATGCCGAAATGTCGTGACTTCGGCGGGAACAGTTTTAACCGGATCAAAGGTGACGCTAGATACACGATCACCACTGAACAATATCTCTAGCTTGGAAATCGTGCCTCTTTCATCATTCGTCGCGGTATGCCTGACCGGCACCAGCGCACCCCCTACACCGATCCGCCCGATTGATGCTTGATCGTAGCGCACGTCATAAAGCGCCCCGACAAGCCCGGTCGTATAAAGAACCGTCGCCACCGAGTAACTTTTGCCATCGTTGTTCGCTTTAACCTGCATCTCGCCGATTTTAGCTAAACCCAAGCGAACATCGAAACGATAATCAAAGCTCTCGGCTATGACTGTTGATGGAACGCAGGTGGCGAAAGCTATCGCGCAAATGGTTATATATATACTCTTAAACATCTTTTTACCTGTTGGCACTTTGACAGACCTCGAACATATGGCAAGAACCCTCCCTATCAAAGGGCAACATTTGAAAATGGGCTTAAATTAGCCGTGAAGGGTTTATTTGGCTGCCGTTAGCGCGTAAATATCCCTTCAAGGCAACTTCTGACGCTGTTTGCAAAATAACCACGCCGAATCCCTTGACCCCCGCGTCTGTCCGGAATAAAGAAGCGCTTCGAATTCCGGTGCCCCGAACGGGTGGCACCCCATATAAAAGGACATCAACATGTCTCGTGTTTGTGAACTATCTGGCAAAGGCGTTATGACTGGCAACAACGTCAGCCACGCTAAAAATAGAACTCGTCGGCGTTTCTTGCCGAATCTGAATGATGTTACCCTTGCTTCCGAAGTATTGGGTCGCTCGTTCAAATTCCGCATTGCTGCTTCGACATTGCGCACTGTTGATCACCGCGGTGGTCTGGACGCATTCATGGCTAAGGCGAAAGACACTGATCTTTCTTCAACTGCTTTGAAAGTCAAAAAAGACATCGAAAAAGCTCAGGCACCAGCCTAATACAAGCTTTATCGTAAAGGTTCCCGGCCCTGTCAGAGAAATCCGACGGGGCCGCTTCGTTTCGCCACGTACAACCTACCCAAATAATGCATAGATTACGCTCATGAGCTTTCAACGCCT
>JAGLUD010000028.1 GCA_023134935.1 Paracoccaceae bacterium
CTTGCATGCCATGCAAGCGCTCTCCCATCTGAGCTATGGCCCCTGGTATTTGGGTGTCGCTACAGCCGCAGCAACGCCCCGTATTTATGGCCGTGTCCGACCGAGTTCAAGCGGAAAGTTCCACCTTAAACGAAGATCAGTTATCGTCGTCGTTTGCGGGAACATCTGCGACTTCTTCCAACGTGACAGTG
Source organism: Paracoccaceae bacterium (assembly GCA_023134935.1). Lineage (GTDB taxonomy): Bacteria > Pseudomonadota > Alphaproteobacteria > Rhodobacterales > Rhodobacteraceae > NORP23. The sequence continues at coordinate 192 of JAGLUD010000028.1, forward strand.
TCGTCGTCATCGTCCAGCAGATCGTCGTCCGAGGCACCTGCTTCGTCGTCGTCCAAAACGTCCTCAACATCGTCGAGAATTGGATCTTCGGCCGCCGCCGCAGCTTCTTCTTCCTTTTTCACTTTCGCAGCGGCAGCTTTACCGCCGTCGAGCAAGGATGCTAGGTCGAATTCGAAGTCGCATGACGGGCAAGTCATCGGATCGTTTTTCAGGTCGTAAAACCGTGTCGCACATTTCGGGCAGAGGCGCTTTACGCCCCATTCTTCGTTGGGCATGGGAATCCCCTTATTTGTTTTGATCAATTTCCCTCGTCAGGTGCCATAAGCGAGCACCCTTGTCAAAGGCTTTACCACATCGCAAGTGCAAAATAACTTGATGCGGTGCAACATAACGCTTAACTTCGGTGCAAACCATTGAATGGAGAACTTATGCTGTACCACGCCTATGAGATGACTCACGCCGCTGTCCGCCCTATGCGAGCTATGGCGAAATTCGGCCAACTGATGCTGCAATCACAGTTCAATCCGATGGCAGATAGCCAAGCTGCACGCACGTCTGCGGCATCAATGGAAATGTTCATCAATGCCACGCGGCGGTATGACAAGCCGGAATTTGGACTGGAAACGACTGTCGTCGATGGTGTTGAAGTCCAGATTGTCGAGGAAGTCGTCCATGCCCTGCCTTTTTGCAATTTGCTGCATTTCAAGCGCAATTCCGAATCGGTAAGCAAACGCAACGACCCCAAAGTTCTGATCATCGCGCCTATGTCCGGCCACTATGCGACACTTTTGCGTGGCACGGTCACAGCGATGTTGCCAGAGCATGACGTTTACATCACCGACTGGATCGACGGACGCGACATTCCGATGTCCGAGGGCAAGTTTGACCTCGATGATTACGCCGACTATCTCGTCGATTTCTGTCGTATTCTTGGTGCCGATGGCGACCGCCCGTCCGTTATGGCCGTGTGCCAACCAGGTGTTCCGATGCTGGTGGCCGCCACGCTGATGGCAAAAAACAAAGATGCCTTCCGTCCTTCGTCAATTACGTTAATGGGATCGCCCATCGATGCGACGCAGAATCCGCAAACGCCTAACAAATTGGCGACCGACAAGCCGCTTTCGTGGTTCAAGAAAAACGTTGTCGTTTCGGTTCCATGGCCAAACACCGGCTTTATGCGCCGCGTTTATCCGGGCTTCCTGCAACTGTCCGGCTTTATGTCTATGAACATGGACAAGCACGTTGACGCGCACAAAAACCAGTTCAAGCATCTGATCGAAGGCGACGGCGACAGCACTGCTGCCCACCGCAAGTTTTACGATGAATATATGGCCGTGATGGATCTCACCGAAGAATTCTATATCCAGACCATCGACCGTGTATTCCAGCGTCATCTTCTGGCCGAAGGCGAATATTACTACCGTGACACGCTGATTGACCCATCGATCATCAAAGACATTGCGTTGCTAACTGTCGAGGGCGAAAAAGACGACATCACTGGCGAAGGCCAAACCAAGGCCGCGCACACATTGACGCCCAATCTGCCTGACAGTAAACGCGATCACCTGCTGCAAGAGGGCGTAGGCCACTACGGCATCTTCAACGGTTCCCGCTGGCGCAGCACTATCCAGCCTAAAGTCGCCGAATTTATCGCGGCGCACCGCGCCAAAATCAAAGGTTGAGCGGGCCGCTCTTCATAGGCTCACCGCCAATCGAGGTCCGCATCAAACGCAATTCGCGGGCCAAACGCTTCACACTCCGTCTGTCGCGCACAGACGGAAAAGCCACGCTAACACTGCCTACACGTGCCTCACTGCACGAGGCCGAAGGGTTCGCGAACCGCCAAGAAGGTTGGCTTCGGGCGCAGATTTCCAAGCTCCCCGAACGCTCCGCTCTACTTGACGGGGGTCGCCTGCCATTTCGCGGCGTTGATCTGGAAGTCGCCGCCACTACTGGCCGATCGATCCGCGTCGAGGGTGACAAAATCCTCGTGGGCGGCAAGCACTCCGGCGCCCGACTACAAGCCTTTGTTAAAACCGAGGCCCGCAATGCCCTTTACCCCGCCGTCGAGAAATACGCCGCCCAATTAGGTCGCCCCTTCAACCGCATTACCCTGCGCGACACCCGGTCCCGTTGGGGGTCGTGTTCCGCTGACGGCAACCTGATGTTCTCGTGGCGCTTGGTGATGGCCCCACCCGTTGTGTTGGAGTATGTCGCCGCACACGAGGTTGCGCATCTAGCAGAAATGAACCACTCGACCGCGTTCTGGGATGTGGTTCACACGCTGATGCCGGACTACCAAAACCACCGGAACTGGCTGCGCGAGCACGGTGCAAAACTGCACGCGGTGAAATTTACTACTTGACCCAATCCGTTTTGTGATCACAAAGTGTGATATGACACCAGATCTCTCGCTACCAGCCCACGAACAAGTCTACCGAACGCTTCGCGCCCGCATTATGTATGGTGAGATGGCTCCGGCCTCCGCGCTAACGCTGCGCGGCATCGGCGCAGAATTCAACGTCTCCATGACCCCAGCCCGAGAGGCGGTTCGCCGTTTAGTGGCCGAAGGGGCGCTAAACCTGTCCGCCTCTGGCCGCGTCGCGACGCCCGAACTGTCAAACGACCGCATCGAAGAGCTCGCCTGCCTGCGCTCCATGCTCGAGCCAGAGTTGGGCTCGCGTGCCCTCCCGCGTGTCCACCCCGCGTTGATCGAACGTTTGCAAAACATTAACGCTACCATCGCCGAAAAAATCGTCAAAGCCGACGCCACCGGATATGTCCGCGCTAACCTCGATTTCCACCGAACGCTGTACCTACGCGCCCAATCACCTGCGATGTTGGCCCTATTGGAAACCGTCTGGTTACAATCCGGCCCAACCATGCGCGCGCTCTATTCCCGACTGCCAAGAACGCAAGCTAGCGAGAAACATCGCTCCATCCTTGCTGCCCTGCGCGCTAATGACGAGACAGCACTTCGCACCGCCATTGCCTCCGATGTGACAAGCGGTTTGCGGATGCTTTTAACCTAACCCCGAGGAATTTTTGATGATAACCACCGCCGCCCTGATCGTAGCCGTTCCCGCAGCCATCGGTATATGGAAACGAAACGATATCAAGCGACTGTTGGCCGTTAACGCCCTGTTTTCGGAAAAGAACATCATCACCAACTTCAGCAATATGGAGGCGATATTCTTCAACACCAACCTTGGTGTGCCCAACGCCCCCGCCTCCGATTTACCGCATGAACCGAAGTCCATGCCAGATGATTTGGGTGACTGGATCGAAGATCGCTCCGTCACCGCGCTCGTCGTTCTAAAAGACGGTAAAATAGCGCACGAAGACTATTTCAAAGACACCGCGCCCGAAGATTTACGGATTTCATGGTCGGTGGCCAAAAGCTTCCTTTCGGCCCTGATGGGGATCGTGGTTGCCGACGGTGACATCGAATCCATCGACGATCCCGTCACCAAATACG
>JAGLUD010000280.1 GCA_023134935.1 Paracoccaceae bacterium
GCCCCTTTTTACTCTGCGATTGACATGCTAGCCTTGCTAAGTTATTGGAAACATGGTTCCAATAAATCGCGGGTCCTTCCGCGACTCTTCTACGTGGGGTAATTCGTGATCGCGTTGCGCGTTATGGATTGCGCACTTCTGAAACTGTATTTTTGGGTTGGGGTTGTTGTTGTTTTGTAAAACGACTGTCACCACCAGTATTCGAAGCAGAATGCCGAACCCTATGACAAATGCAACTTACCAATGCGTTTGTCGCAATTTGGAACTTAGCAGCGATATCATGTTTCCAAAGAAAGTCGGGCAACCGTTACTTTTCCAAATTCGACGCCTTAATTCTCTCGGAACGCTTTCTCAAAGTAGTCAGCCAACGGTTTTACAAGGTATTCCAGCGGCGTCCGATCCGCAGTCTTCAGGAACGCCTCGACGGGCATCCCTGGCAACACCTCAAGGCCGTCGAGTTTAGCCATCTCTACGTCATCAGGTATAATTTCAGCCGAATAGTATGTCTCACCAGTTGCCTCATCAATAAACACGTCCGGTGATATTTTTGTGATCTTCCCTAGAATTACTGGCGTCGTGCGCGTGTCAAAAGCCGAGAAGTGAAGGCTGGCAGCTTGCCCAATATGCACCTGATCAATATGAATTGCCGGAATGCGCGTTGCGATAACAAGCGGTGTATCCTGAGGAATAATATACATCATTGTGTCGGCCCCGCGCACCACAGAGCGAAGTGCGTGGAATTGCTTGCCAAAGATAATGCCCGAAGTCGGTGCGCGAACATCCATCCGTTGCAATGTCTCTTGCAGAGATCTTTGCGTTTCACGTAATTCGATCTCGCGATATTGAAGATCACGCAACGTCGTAATGGCCTCTTCTCGCCGACTTGCGTGTAAACGCAAACCCTCTATCTGGATTTCCGCAATTCGCCCCCGACGTTCGGCTATGGTGGCGATCAATCCCGCCTCCTGGCCTTCCATGCGCGCCGCCTCGCGCTGCAGCGCACGCACTGTACCTGCCTGTGACAGCCCCTTAGCCAGCAACGAGGCTTCATCCACCAACTCTTCGTCAATCAGTTCCTGCTGACGGATCAAAGCCTCACGTTGCGCCTCTGCACCGATAATTTGCTCTTCAATCTGCAATCCTCTTTCCTTAAGCAAAGCTTCTTCCCGCGCCAGTGAATTTCTACGCGCCAGAAACAGATTATTTTGTCCCGCAATGAGCTCCGCGACCACAGGATTGTTGCTGGCACCCAATAGAACCTGATCGATTTTTACAACATCCGCGCCGTCACGCTCGGCCACCAGCCGTGCCTTACGTGCCATTATTTCGAATAATTGTTCGGTAATTACCGTTAGGTCCGACTGTAAAAACTCATCATCAAAACGTATCAGGATATCGCCGGATTCCACGACATCCCCATCATCAACTAATATTTCCTCGATCACACCGCCATTTGGGTGTTGCACAATCTGTCGGTTGGTTTCGACTTCGATAAGCCCCGAGGTGATAACGGCACCGGCGATATTGGTTTTCACAGACCAAGCCCCAAGCCCGATAACCAAAAGCACAAGTGCTATGAACCCCAGTACCAGCGGGCCTTTGGCGCTCCAGCTGTTTTGTTCGGCGCTCATGGCCCTGCCTCCGCATTGAGGTTGTCAGAAATATCCTCGTGGTTCTGGACTTTTGCACGCAATACTTCGTCACGTGGTCCAAAGGCCTTGCGCATTCCATCTTGCATGATCATCAGCAGATCGCATTCTGCAATTCCCGAAGGTCGATGCGCCATGATAATTACCGCATTACCATCTTCCTTGAACTCCTTGATCGCGCGGTTCAGCGCAACCGATCCCGGCGCATCAAGGCTGGCATTTGGCTCGTCCAGTATCAGCAATACCGGACTGCCATACATTGCCCGTGCCAATCCGATCCGTTGCTTTTGCCCACCCGAAAGCTTTCCGTTTCCACCAGCCACCACCGTATCGTAGCCATCGGACAGCTGCAGGATCATCTCATGGGCGCCTGCTTTTTTCGCCGCGGCAACGACGGCCGTCGCATTTGGTTTTTCAGAAAGACGCGCAATATTCTCGGCAACGGTAGCCTCAAACAGGGAAACTTCCTGCGGAAGATAGCCAACATGTAAACCTAAGTCTTCGCCATACTGGTCAATCGAGGCTCCGTCTAATCGTATAGTACCCGATACCGGCTGCCATATACCCGTCAAAACTCGCGCAAGCGTAGTTTTGCCCGAAGCACTCTGCCCCACGACCCCAAGCGCCTGCCCTTCGGCCAAATCAAACCCGTCAAGTTTCAATGTGGGATGCGCACCACCAGGAGGAACTACTGTCAGCCCGCGAACCTCAAGAATTGCGCGGGGCCGTGGTAGTTTCGTGCGTTCTTCAATATCCGGCACACTTCCCAAAAACTCTGCCAGCCCACGCCACCCGTAACGGGCGCGCAAGATCAACGGCCATTGCGCGATCGTTTGTTCAACAGGTGCAAGAGCCCGCCCCAGCATAATCGAGGCCGCGATCATTGCACCGGCAGTGACCTCACCTTGCAACACCAGATACGCCCCCAGTGCCAGAATGGCTGATTGCAAGAACATGCGAAGTGTTTTCGTCAGACTGCCGAAAGTCCCGGTCAAGTCCGACGATTTTATCTGTGCTTCCAGCGCCATATTCCGCAGGTTTTGCCACCGCACCCGCGCCGCTGTTTCCATCCCCATACCGCGTACCACTTCGCCCTGCGCCCGCAAAGAATCCGCCAACGCATTACTTGCAGCACCCTTCTGATTTGCATCACCAACGGGGCGAAAGGTTGCAAACTGGTTAATGACAGCAATAATGATTAGCAAAACGCCACCACCCAGCGCTAGCCAGCCAAGCATCGGGTGGAAAACAAAAATTACCAGAATAAAAATAGGCGCCCAAGGTATATCCAGCAATGCAAAGAATGCCGGAGAGGAGTATAACCTCTGCACCGCTTCAAGATCACGAAGTGGCGATTGGCCGTCAGATGTCGCATTTACCAACGTACCGCCGAACACACGTGGATCCAGTCTCGACTGAAGGCCCGCACCAACACGTGCCGCAACGCGCCCTCGCGCATAATCCAGAATGCCCATCAGTGCATAAAGGCCTGCTACCAATATAAGGAGGGCGACAAGCGTCTCCTCCGAGCGACTGCCTAGAACGCGGTCGTAGACCTGTAACATGAACAATGGCCCGGTTAGCATCAGCAAATTCACAAACACGCTGAACAGACCGACAGAAATCAAAGCGCCGGTCCCGGGAAGCAATGCGTGACGTAACTCTCGTGCGCCAGCTCGGTTAGCTTTTCTGTTACTCACGAAAAATCCTTAATCCAACAATTTCGGCGCAATCGATTCGCCATCACCAATATATCGACTTTCAACAAAATAGTTAACTTTTACAATTAATTATCAGCTAAACTTGTACCATTTACATATCAAAGCGGCGAGAAATGCATCTCGCCGCCTCAAATTTTCTTAAGCGGGCCGATATAAAATGGCCCGCTTAAATATCTCTATAGTCAGGCGAAATTAAATTCGTCTGCGGAGTAGATGGACAATGCCAAAGAGAAGGATGAGTCATCAGCGTCATGCGCGTACATCACGTCGTCAACAGTTCCGTCATTGTTGTACTCGTCCAAAGCATTGAGGATGTCTTTACCGCCCCCATCACTTTTCCATGCGGCGTCACGAGCCCTGACAATTCTTCCACCGAAGTCAAAGGTTCCGTCTCCACCATCTGGTTCTCTGTCAGCATACTCCAACAACCAGTCGACAGCTTCGTCTAGCCAGTCATGAGCTGTCACGACATCATCTCCGCCAGTTTCTTCACCAAGCTCGTTACCGGCAAGATAGTTCAACCAAGTTGCTACAGTTTGACGGGCTACGTCGTCACGCTTGTCGTGCTTATTCGCGCCAGTATCACTTTGAACCAGGGCAAGGGCATCCTCGTGACTGATGAATATAGTTGTTTCACCGTCATTAGTGATACCATCTTTGTTGTAATCCCCGATCAATAGACCGAATTCATCATCTCCATTGATTATACCATCGCCGTTACTGTCAACGTCATAGGTAAGTTCTTGGTCAGCGAATTCGTCCTTGTCACTGTCGATTTCATTGTCTTCGATCCCATCCCAGTAAGTTAACAACTTGAAGCTTTCCCCCCAGCCGCCAGGTGTTCGCACTCCAGGTCCTTCATTGATAAGACCATAATAGTGCGCCATGTCGGAGTCTTCAGCACCTTCTGCAGTCGAAACAGACGCAGTATTAATGTGCTGACCAACGGTTAACGCCAACGTGTATTCCATGAAAGCGGTTTCGCCTACTTCTAGAATACCGTCATCACTGATGCTTTCAGTTAGGGTATACCCCGACAGATCAACATCTCCGAACTGACTATCAACGTCACTGAGAGAGAGCTCCGTAAGGGAAATATTGCCGGTGTTGGTCAGCTCAATCCGGAAAATCGCATCACCGCCGGCAATATCGACTTCTGGCCCAGTTGCTAAATCAGCATCATGCCATGTTACTCCACCATCCAGAGAAACCAGTTTCTCAAGATCGATTAGAGGATTGTAGACCAGCGGCACTT
>JAGLUD010000281.1 GCA_023134935.1 Paracoccaceae bacterium
TCGATTATAACGGGCATATGAATGTCGCCTATTACGTTATGGCGATGGATCGGGCCTTGGATCAGTTTCTTGAGGGCGAGTTGGGGATTGGTGAAAAACACGCGGCGCGGGTTCGCCAAGGCCCGTATGCGCTGCAATCTCATGTTCATTATCTGGACGAGATGCTGGAGGGCGAACGTTTTATCGTTTCGGTGCGGTTGGTGGATTGTGATGCCAAACGGATGCACTTGTTTATCGAGCTTTTGAACGCCGATGGGCACTCGGTGGCTGCAACGTGTGAACAAATGCTGATGAATGTGGATTTGGAAACGCGGCGTTCAACCCCCTACCCTGATTGGGCGCAGGCGCGTATGGCACTGATGTTGGAAGCCCATTCGGTGCTGGAGAAACCAGTGCAACTGGGTGCGCCAATCGGCATTCGGCGGAAGGGATAAACGATGCTTCGGCCTGTTGGGAATTTCGTTAAGGAAGCTTACTCGGGGGTTTACGGCGAGTGCCGAACCGCGATGTCCGCCATACGAACAAAAGGGCCGAGCCAGCTTACATTCTGGGTTTTAGCGTTGATCATCGGAGTTGCCGCTGGTGCCGCCGCGTTGGGATTTCGCGTGGCGATTTCGGAAATTCAGGGGCTATTGTACGGTGCAGACGATCACACTTTGGCAACGACTTTGGGGTCGCTGGACTGGAAATGGGTGGTTGGCATCCCGATTTTGGGCGGTTTGGCGGTTGGGTTGATCCTTATTGCATTCACACCCGATGGACAGGCGCGGGCGGTTTCAGACGTGATCGACGGGGCCGCGATGCACGAGGGGCGCGTCAGCAAACGGATCGGGTTGGCTTCGGCTGCGGCGGCGCTGATTACGTTGTCGACGGGTGGATCGAGTGGCCGTGAGGGGCCAGTGGTACATCTGGCAGCGGTGATATCCAGTTGGGTTTCGAACCGAATTCACGCTGACGGGATTACTGCGCGGGATCTGATGGGTTGCGCTGTGGCGGCTGCGGTTTCTGCATCGTTTAATGCACCTTTGGCCGGGACCATCTTTGCGCTGGAGGTAGTCTTGCGCCACTTCGCCGTCCATGCATTTGCGCCAATTGTAATTGCAGCGGTGGCCGGAACGGTGGTCAGCCGATTGCAGATGGGCAATGTGACGGAGTTTATTTTACCCGTTAACCCGATTGCTTTGCATGTCGAATTACCCGCATTTTTGCTTCTTGGGCTTGTGTCGGGTTTGGTGGCCTTTGTACTTATCCGCAGCATATTTTTGGCGGAGGACTGGGGGGACGCTGTTCAAAAATACACACATTTACCCGGCTTTTTACGCCCTGCCGTTGCTGGCGCAATGTTGGGCGGGTTGGCGTTGATGTTCCCGCATATCATCGGGGTAGGATATGAAACGACGTCATCCGCACTGACGGGTCAGCTGTTGCTGCACGAAGCATTTGTGTTCGCAATTATTAAGGTTATCGCAGTAGCGATTACATTTGCAGGGCGTATGGGCGGCGGGGTCTTCTCTCCATCACTGATGTTGGGCGCATTGACGGGTCTTACGTTCGGGCTGGTGGCGACTTCGGTTTTCCCCGACATCACGGGTAGTCAGACGATATACGCGTTGGCTGGCATGGCGGCGGTAGCAGCAGCGGTGTTGGGTGCGCCGATTTCCACAACGTTGATTGTGTTTGAGATGACGGGCGATTGGCAGGCTGGTATTGCCGTGATGGTCTCCGTTTCATTGTCGAGCGCGTTGACCAGCCGTTTGGTTGATCGCAGTTTCTTCTTGACTCAATTGGAACGGCGGGGCGTGCATTTGGCGGCAGGGCCGCAAGAATATCTGCTGTCAACGATCAGCGTTCGCAACATTATGCATCTGGTTGGATCGGGGGAGGACGCGCCGCAGTCGCAGTGCCAAGATCTGATTGATCAGGGCGCGTATGTTGATATTTCAGAGACTTTGGAAACCGCTATGGCGAAGCTTGAGGCATCGCCAGTGCAATTGCTGCCCGTTATCGAGCAGTTGGAAAGCGGGCCGGATTTGATCGGCACGCTTTATCTTGTAGATGCTTTACGAAGTTATAACCGTGCGCTGGCCGCAACCGCGCAAGAGGAGCATTCGTAAGCTTAGAAATGCTCGACTGTGGTTTTGTCGGTATAGAACGACAGGTATCCGGCAATTTCTTTGACTGCATCGAGTGGCGCTTCATACGTCCATACCGAATTTTCGATAACACCGCTTTTAGCGGCGATCCCGAAGTAGCTGGCTTCGCCTTTATACGGGCAAGTGGAGCGTTGGTCGGAGGTATCTAGGAACGCCATGGCCACGTCTTTGCGCGGAAAATAGATGGCGACAGGATAGTCACCTTCGTGCAATTCCAAAGCGTTATCGGATTCTGCAATAATCGCACCGCCTGCGCGCACAACCCAGTTTCCGGTTGCTGGTTTGATAGTAATTCTGTTGTCAGTCATATGCCGTTCCTTTTATTGCAAGAACAGTATTTAACCGATTGGTTTAGAAATTTCAACCATTGTGCAGTGCATCATATGGGCGCACAGGCAGATTCCAACCACGCGCGGGTGTCAGGCGTGACCAAGGCGTTGATCTTTTCGAAGACCTCGGCGTGGTAGGCGTTTAGCCAGTTGCGTTCGTCGGCGGTTAGCATTTGCGCCAAAATCAGGTGGCGGTCGATGGGAACAAACGTCAGGGTTTCAAAACCGTGCATCTTGCGGTCGCCGCCTTCGGGGATGGTTGGCGGGGTGATAACCAGCAGGTTTTCGATGCGGATGCCGTAGACGCCTTCTTTGTAGTGACCCGGCTCGTTGGATACGATCATTCCGGTTTCGAGTGGCGGCGTGGGCCGCCCCGAAATGCTTTGCGGATCTTCATGAACGCTTAGATATGCGCCGACGCCGTGGCCGGTTCCGTGGTCGTAATCCATACCTGCCTGCCAAAGTGCTATGCGGGCGAAACCATCGAGGTCGCGGCCAGACAGCCCAACGGGCCAACGGGAGCGGGTGATGGCGATCATGCCTTTCAGGACCAACGTATTGGCGCGTTTGGTCTCGATCGGGACTTCGCCAACCGCAATTGTGCGAGTGATGTCTGTTGTGCCGTCTTCGTATTGACCTCCGCTGTCTACCAGCAGGGTTTCACCCGTTTGGATCATACGGTTGGAGTTTTCATCAACGCGGTAATGCACGATTGCGCCGTTGGGGCCGGAGCCGCAGATGGTCTCGAACGAAATGTCTTTTAGGGCGTTGGTATTGCGCCGAAAGGTTTCCAGCTTTTGGACGACGTCGATTTCGGTGAGCGTGCCGCTGGGCGCGGCGGATTCGAGCCAGCAGAGGAACTCTGCCATGGCGGCGGCGTCGCGGATGTGGGCGGTGCGGGTTCCGGCAATCTCGGTCGGGTTTTTGCAAGCTTTGGGCAGGATGCACGGGTCGGCTTCCCAAACTGGAGTTTGGAGGAGATCGGATATGGCGATGGGGGCGGTATCGCGGTCGACAGCGGTTTTTCCAGTTAGGGCGGTGAGATTTTCGGGGAAATCAGCCTCAGGGTGAAGCGTTACGTCCGCACCCAGATGCGCGCGAAGGGCACCGTCGCACTTGTCGAGATCTACGAACAGGTCGAAGTTACCGTTGGCGTGCAAGATCGCGAAACACAAAGCTACGGGGGTGTTGCTGATGTCGGCGCCACGGATATTCAACACCCACGCGATCGAATCCGGAAGGGTTAGAACGGCGGCGGTTAAGTCTTTTTTTGCCAGTTCTGCGCCAATTTTTTGGCGTTTGCTTTCACTGGCCTCCCCCGCAAATTCCATCGCATGGGGATGTATTTTGCCTTTGGGAGGTTCGGGACGGTCTGTCCAGATTCTATCAATCAGGTTATCGGTTTTCCGCAACGTAATATTGTGATCGACAAGGGCTGTTTCCAGCTTCTCGATTTCATCGAAGCTGTGCAGCCACGGGTCATAGGCGATTGTGCCCCCTTGCGGGAGGGCTTCGATCAGCCAATCGGACAGCTCCACTGCGGGAACTGATAAGGGGGTAAAACTGTCCAAATCGATTTGCGAGCGGACCTGCAAGGTATAACGACCGTCTATGAAAACGCCTGCTGTATCTAGCAAAGCGGCGCAATATCCGGCGGAGCCTGTGAATCCGGTTAACCATGCCAGACGCTCGGAACTTGGGGCAACATTTTCGCCGAAATGGGCGTCTGCGCGAGGAATCAGAAAGCCGTCTACTTGTTCTTCGCGTAAAGTTTCACGTAATTTGGCAAGGCGGGCCGGGCCTGCATCGGGCGATGTGGTTACGGTGAAATTCTGAAACATGTTTTGGCTCGCTGATTTGTTATTGGCGCGTGAACGCTCAGGTTTGCACGGTTCGTGGATTACCGCTAGGGTAATCGGTAGCAATACTGAAAAAGGGGACTCGGGATGGCTAAACTATTGGCGTTTCTGTTTTTTATTGGTGGGGCAGTACGTGTTTGGTTTGACTGGCGTGATACGATTTCACAGGCGGACCCATTTCGATTTGCGGATACGGGAACCGTTTGGTCGCAAATTCATTTTGGTAGTTTGCAGGTTTTCCAACCCGCGATTGAGCGGTATATCGGGCCGTGGATGTGGGAACGGTTGATCTTTCCCGTTCTGTTAACCCCGTTCGCACCGATTATGTTTGGGCTGGCGTTGGTTTTTTGGCTGTTGGCAAAGTGGAAAGCTAGCCGCGCTTAACGCGACCGCGTTTCTTAACGTCGTCCTCGAATAGCGAGGCCAATTGTTCGGTCATCGCACCTGCGAGTTGTTCCACATCTGTGATCGTTACAGCGTGTTCGTAGTAACGCGTCACGTCGTGGCCGATCCCAATAGCGATCAGATCGACGGCTTTGCGTTTTTCGATCATGGCGATCACATTGCGCAGGTGTTGTTCCAGCGTGCTGGCAGGGTTCACTGACAGCGTGGAGTCGTCGACAGGTGCGCCGTCCGAGATCACCATCAGAATGCGGCGGGCTTCAGGGCGGTTCATCAGGCGGCGGTGCGCCCATTCCAAGGCCTCGCCGTCGATGTTTTCTTTCAGCAATCCTTCTTTCATCATCAAACCGAGGTTCGGACGCGTTCTGCGCCACGGCGCATCAGCGCCCTTGTAGATGATGTGACGAAGGTCGTTCAAACGTCCCGGTGTTGCGGGGCGGCCATCGGCTAGCCATGCTTCGCGGCTGCGGCCACCTTTCCACGCGCGCGTGGTGAAGCCGAGGATTTCGCATTTTACTTGGCAGCGCTCCAGCGTGCGGGCCAGAACATCAGCGCAAATGGCGGCGATGGAGATTGGGCGACCGCGCATGGAGCCGGAGTTGTCGATTAGCAGTGTCACGACCGTGTCGCGGAATTCGGTGTCTTTTTCCTGTTTGAACG
>JAGLUD010000282.1 GCA_023134935.1 Paracoccaceae bacterium
AAAGCCACCCTCGCATGGAACATCGCCCGCTTTCTTCTAGCCAGCGACGAAGACACAGGCATGTTCGGCAGCTCCGCGGCAGACACCCTGCATGTAGCACCGGAAGACCCCGTTTTCCGCCGCGTTGCTGCCTTGGCGGAACCCGGGATATTCCTGTGCCGCCGCCCGTGGGACGAAAAGAAAAAACGCCTGAAAACCGCGGTCACCGTCGAAGAAGTGCGCAAACTTAAAAGCTTCTTCACCCTTTCATCAGCAGACGGCGGTTGGCGCATCGCAATTGTCGATGCCGCTGATGAAATGAACACCTCCGCCGAAAACGCCTTGCTGAAAGTATTGGAAGAACCGCCCGCCAAAACCGTAATTCTGCTAATTAGCCATCAGCCAGCCAAGCTTCTGCCGACCATCCGCTCGCGCTGCCGCGAATTGCGCTGCAACCCATTGACCCCCGACGCATTGGGGCAAGTGATGGAGCAAGCAGGGTTCCCCGATGGCAACAGCGAAACACTAAACGCACTTTCCGGCGGCTCAGCAGGCGAAAGCATAGATCTGCTCGCAAACGACGGTCTGGAGATTTACCAAAACATCCTCTCGTTGCTTGCCACCGCCCCGCGAATGAACCGCCCGCGCATCATCGCCCTCGGCGAAAAATGCGCCGGAAAAGGCTCCGAGGCGCGCTACGACATGACGGTACGCCTGCTAATGCTCGCCCTCTCCCGCCTCGCCTTGAAGGGCGCGAAAGGCAGTACCAATACGATCGAAGGCGAAGCCGAACTGGCCGCACGCCTGTCAGCCAACCCATATCAAGCCCGTGAATGGGCGACGCTGGTGCAGGAATTAACCGGCCGAATTGCCCACGCCCGCGCCGTAAACCTTGACCCCGCGCAAGTGATCCTTGATACGTTCCTTAGTATTGATGCGACCGCCGGACAGGCCTCCCTTCTGTCGGCCTAACGCCGGAGCCATGATGACAAAACCCGCAATTGTAGACAGCCACTGCCATCTGGATTTTCCGGATTTTGAAGGCGAACTACCAGAAGTCATCGCCCGCGCCGAAGCGGCTGGCGTCACCCGCATGGTCTCCATCTGCACCAAACTGCGCGAAGAACCCCAAGTCCGCGCTATCGCGGAAACCTATGCGCCCGTGTTCTTCGCTGCCGCCACCCACCCGATGAGCGTCGCCGCCGAACCAATGGCCACGCTCAAACAACTGGTAGAGATCGCACAACACCCCAAAATGGTAGCGATTGGCGAAACGGGCCTCGATTACCACTACACCGCCGACACCAAAGACGTGCAAAAAGAAAGCTTGTTGGTCCATATCGAAGCTGCCCGTCAAACGTCCCTACCCCTAATCATTCACGCCCGCGCCGCCGACGACGACATGGCCCGCATTCTGGCAGCAGAACACAAAGCAGGCGCATTCGATTGCGTCATGCACTGTTTTTCCTCCAGCGCCGAACTAGGCCGTGCAGCCCTCGATCTGGGGTTCTACCTGTCCATGTCCGGCATCGCGACCTTCAAGAAAAGTACCGAGCTGCGCAAGATTTTCGCGTCCGCCCCTGTCGACCGCATTCTTGTGGAAACCGACGCACCATACCTTGCGCCCCAACCCCGTCGTGGTAAACGAAACGAACCTGCCTACACCGCCATGACAGCCGAAACAGGCGCCGAAGTGTTCAACATGGACTACGCCGATTTCGCAGCCCAAACCACGGCCAACTTCGACCGTCTATTCGCCAAAGCCGCCGCGTGGAGGGCCGCATAATGGCAACCCTACGCTACACCATCCTCGGCTGCGGCTCGTCCGGCGGCGTTCCACGCCTCGGCGGGTTATGGGGCGCTTGCGACCCGTCAAACCCGAAAAACCTACGCCGCCGTTGCTCCATGCTTGTGGAACGGATTGATGACGACGGCACCACTCGCGTCCTAATCGACACCTCGCCAGACATGCGCGCACAACTGCTTGACGCAGGTATCGGCCACCTCGACGGGGTGATTTTCACCCACGACCACGCCGACCATATGCATGGCATCGACGACCTTCGCATGATCGTCTTCAACCGCAAATCCCGCCTACCAGTCTGGGCAGACACGCGCACTGCCGACGGCCTTCTAGCGCGGTTCGGTTACGCCTTCATCCAACCACCGGGCAGCATGTACCCGCCCATTTTAGAACTAAACGCGATAACCGACAGCACAGAAATTACCGGTGCAGGCGGCGCAATCAAGCTTGAACCCTTCGAAGTAAAACACGGCAGAATAGACGCACTCGGCTTTCGCATCGGCGATCTGGCCTACCTCCCCGACGCCGAAGAAATCTATGACTCCGGATGGGATAAGCTGGGCGATCTGAAAGTCTGGGTGGTAGATGCGCTGCGTTATAAACCACACTCCAGCCACGCCCACCTCGCCCGCACACTGGAATGGATCGAGCGCGCTAAACCCGAACGCGCCATCATCACAAACATGCACATCGATCTGGACTACGCGACGCTGAACGACGAAACCCCCGAAAACGTTACACCCGCCTTTGATGGAATGGTGATCGAGATCGAGGCATGATCCTTCAACTACTTAACGTAGTCATGCCGGTCTTCCTTGTGATCGGCGCGGGGTATATTGCAGTCAAACTCAACCTTTTCAAAAACAGCGCAGTCGATGGCTTGATGGTCTTCACCCAAGGCCTCGCAATCCCTTGTCTGCTATTCCTGAACATCATGCGCTTGGACTTCGCCGCCGTGTTTGACTGGCGCCTTATGGTGTCCTTTTACACAGGCGCACTCATCAGCTTCACCATCGCAATAGTCGGCGCCCGAACCCTGTTCCGCCGCCGCCCCAGCGACTCAGTCGCCATCGGATTTGCGGCAATGTTCTCCAACTCCCTCCTGCTCGGCCTACCGATCATGGAGCGCGCATACGGCGCGGGGGCATTAGCGGGCAACTTCGCCATCATCTCGATTCACGCCCCCCTCATTTACCTAATCGGGATCACGATGATGGAAGCCTCGCGCGCTGACGGTCGCGGCGTTGCAGGCACCGTAAATGCCGTAATCAAAGCCATGTTCCGCAACACGTTGATGATCGGGCTCGCTCTTGGTTTTGCGGTCAACATCACCAACATCACGCTACCTGCACCCTTGATTTCTGCCGCCGAAATGATCGCCCGCGCCGCCCTACCCGCCGCGCTTTTCGCCTTGGGCGGAACCCTCACACGTTATTCCCTTCGCGCCAGTCTGGGCGAGGCCGGCATGATTTCCACCCTGAAACTCATGATCCATCCAGCCATTGCTTACACTATGTGTACGGTCGTGTTCGACCTACCCATCGAGTTCACCCGCTCCGCCGTCATAACCGCCGCGATGGCACCCGGCGTTAACGCCTACGTCTTCGCCAACATGTACAACCGCGCAAAAGGCGCCGCCGCCAGCGCCGTTCTGCTGGGAACAATGGCATCCATTTTCTCGGCTTCCATGTGGCTGGCCATCTTGGGATAAGCCCACTGGCACATCCCCACCGAACCCCGTAAGAAGGCCCGAAACTTATGCGGAGCACCACATGTCCGAAATACTGGTAAAACTCGAAGTCGCGCAGGGCCGCAGAATGTTTGGCGTTCTAAGCATCGCCGCGCTTGGCATGACGTTGCTCTATATCGCCGCCGTATACCCACCCGCAATAATTCCGGCCTTGTTTGCCCTGATCTTGGTCGGCGCCCTATTCATCTGGGCCGGCTACCGCCTCTATCGCTCCACAGACAACACAATCTTGCTAACGCGCGAAGCCATCACAACGCAATCCGGTCACGTACTTTGCCGCCTCGAAGACATCGCCAAAGTTGACCGCGGCTTCTTCGCCTTCAAACCCTCAAACGGTTTTCTGGTACTGCTAAAGGAACGCGGCGAACGCTCGTGGTCACCCGGCATGTGGTGGCATTTGGGAAAACACCTCGGCATCGGCGGCGTGACATCCCCCCGCCAGTCCAAAGAGATGGTCTCGATCATCCAGATCATTCTGGCCGAAATGAAAGCCGCTGAAGCTGACTCAAAATAACCCTTAAACGAAAAGGGCCGCCCCGAAAGGCAGCCCAAATTCTTTAACGTATGCTCGAGTGCTTACTCGATAATTTTGGAAACAACGCCCGAACCAACGGTACGGCCACCTTCGCGGATCGCGAAGCGTAGTTTGTCTTCCATGGCGATTGGTGCAATCAGCTCAACGTTGAACTTCAAGTTGTCGCCTGGCATTACCATTTCAACACCGTCCGGCAGAGTAACTGTGCCAGTTACGTCTGTTGTACGGAAGTAGAACTGTGGACG
>JAGLUD010000283.1 GCA_023134935.1 Paracoccaceae bacterium
CATGTTGTTAAGAACACCTTTACCTTCGATCACAGCCTTTTTTTCGGCGTTGAACGCGGTCGCATCATCCTTAAAGTACTGGACAATCGTGCCCGGCTCGGGACCTTCGTAAAGGATTTTAGCCTTACCTTCGTAAATCATTCTGCGACGGGCCATGGGTGCCTCCGTTTAGCGCATCAGGGCAGGGGGTGTGCGCACCCCGCGGGATTTACCTGCTCTATAGGCCGTAGTGTCACAAGGAGCAAGGATTCGCACCTGCGGCCTTGTATACCCCCCCTTGTAATGGTTATTTAAGGGTAACGGACAATCTTCCAACGGAGACAAAAAATGACCACTTTTAATGATCGCGAAAACGCATTCGAAAATAAATATGCGCACGACGAAGAAACTAAATTCAAAATCGCGGCGCGCGCCAATAAACTTTTGGGTCTATGGGCGGCTGATTTGCTTGGCAAAACTGGCGACGATGCAGCGGCTTATGCGCTAGAAGTTATCAAAGCCGATTTCGAAGAAGCAGGACACGAAGACGTAGTTCGCAAAGTGGTTGCCGATTTCAAAGGCGACATGAGCGATGATGAAATTCGTGCAAAGTTGAATGAACTCACTTCAACAGCAGTCGAGCAAATCGAAGCTGGCGAATGAATTTCCATTAGTAATTAACCGACGCTGAAATGGTGTCGGTTTTTTTCTTCTTTTTTGAGATAGATCAAAGTTTTGCGCTATTTCCACCCCTTATACAGTCTAAAACTGTAATAGGAGAATATCATGCTTAGATTAGCATCCGTACTATACGCAATCGTCGGGACAACGATGGCTGGCATTTTGGTAATTGTGGCGCTCGCGTCTGGCTACGACACGTTGAAATTCATCCTGATCGCGGCCGGTCTTGGTGCTGTTCTGGGGCTGCCCGCATCGTTTTATATCGCCAAGGCAATCAAAGCGACAGAAGTGGAATAGAAGCCGCTTTTACACGGCTTCTATCGTAAACTTATTCTCCAAATACGCGTTTGAAGATCGTATCCACATGTTTGGTATGATACCCGAGGTCGAACTTATCGTCGATCTCGGCCTCTGTCATCGCGGCCATAACTTCAGGGTCGGCCTTCAGTTCGGTCATGAAATCCGCATCCTCTTCCCAAACCCGCATCGCATTGCGCTGGACCAGTCGATAGCTGTCCTCGCGGCTTAGACCTTTTTGGGTCAGAGCCAGAAGTACGCGTTGCGAATGCACCAGGCCACGGAACTTGTTCATGTTTTTCAGCATGTTGTCGGGGTAAACCAGCAACTTGTCGATAACCGTAGTCAGGCGTTGCAATGCAAAATCCAAGGTGATCGTCGTATCCGGCCCGATGTTGCGCTCAACCGAGCTGTGCGAAATATCACGTTCATGCCAAAGCGTTACGTTTTCCATAGCCGGAACTACAGCCATACGCACAACGCGCGACAGCCCCGTCAGGTTTTCCGTCAGGATCGGGTTGCGTTTATGCGGCATAGCGGACGAACCTTTTTGGCCCGGTGCGAAATATTCCTCCGCTTCCAAAACTTCGGTACGCTGCATGTGGCGAATCTCGGTCGAGACATTCTCGATCGAGGCACCAACCACTCCAAGGGCTGCAAAGAATGCGGCGTGGCGGTCACGTGGGATAACTTGTGTGCTGATCGGCTCGGGTTTCAGACCCAGTTGCTCGCAAACATATTCCTCAACGGATGGATCGATGTTGGCGAAAGTACCAACTGCACCAGAAATAGCGCCAGTTGCGATCTCATCGCGGGCGACTTTAAGGCGAGCTTTATTGCGGTCCATCTCGGCATAGAAACGTGCAAACGTCAGGCCCATTGTTGTTGGCTCGGCGTGGATACCGTGGCTGCGGCCAATCCGAATAGTGTCTTTATGCTCAAACGCACGGCGCTTCAGCGCTTCCAGCAGTTTGTCCACGTCAGCGATCAGAATATCAGCAGCCTCGACAAGCTGTACATTGAAACATGTGTCCAGAACGTCCGATGAAGTCATACCTTGGTGCACAAAACGCGCTTCTTCGTTGCCGATTATCTCAGCTAGATGCGTTAGAAAGGCAATAACGTCGTGCTTCGTGACAGCTTCGATTTCGTCAATCCGCGCCACATCGAACTTCACGTCTTTGGCTTTCCAAACCGCCGCAGCGCTTTCCATCGGGATCACCCCAATGGCAGCTTGCGCGTCGCAGGCATGTGCCTCGATCTCGTACCAGATGCGGAATTTGTTTTCGGGCGACCAGATGGCCACCATTTCAGGGCGGGAATAGCGAGGGATCATAGGCATGCTCTTTTCGACAGAGGAATGATAGGCGCGGCCTAACAAAGCGCGCC
>JAGLUD010000284.1 GCA_023134935.1 Paracoccaceae bacterium
AACCTGTGCGCGTAGCCAACCCGAAATCCACGACCGAAATTCCAACAGCCCGTGACATCCCGCGCAAGCGCCCGATCATCACGGCTGGTCAGCCATTGCCACCACAACCATCTGCTTCCGAAGTAAGCGCGGAGGCGTTGGCTAAAGTTGTCGAAATCGAAGGCCAAGCCAAAAAACTAAACCTGATGCAATTAACCGAACGGACCTGCAAATGGCCCATCGGTGATCCTGCTACGGACGATTTTTGGTTCTGCGGTCATCCGGTACAAGCAGGCAAACCATACTGCGAAACTCACGTAGCCGTGGCGTTCCAACCAATGAGCAGCCGCCGAGACCGCCGCACCCGTTAATCGGTCGCGTCCATCCAGAACGCTAGTTTTTCAATCGCCTGTTGTACTAGTGCAACCGAGGCTGCGGTTCCGTCCGCATGGCTGATCCCGTGATCGGCACCCTCGATAACCGCAACAGCCATACCGTCAGCAGTAAGCTCCTCGACAAGTGCCTCTGAATAAGCCGGGTCGCGCGATCCTATCAGGCAAAATGCTGGATTGGGGCGGCCCAACATCTGCGCTCGCAGGCCCGTACCGCCAAGGCTCGGCGTTAACCAAACCAGTCGTGAATCTGGCAAATCACTTATCGCCCGACTCATCGAAATAGTCCCCAGAGATTTTCCGATAATCGTAATACGATCGTATTCACCCAGCTTCCGCGCAAATTCTATAACCGCATGCCCGTCCGTTCTTAATCGCTCCAAACGGTCATCATCAGGTGCATTCAAAAACGTTTCATCCCGATTATAGGTAAAATCGACAAGAAGCGTATCCACGTCCCGTTCATGCATCAACTGGCCAATATAATAGAATAACGGATTTTCGACGGTGTAATTCGAACCGGGCAACAGGATCGCCAGTTCACGCCCTGAACGCTTGATCAAACGCGCATTAATCGGTTTGGGTGTTTCAATCCGAAGGTATTCCATCTGCTACCCCTCAATAATTTCCTCGGCCTGCCGCAAATCAACGCTCACCAACTGCGAGACCCCCTGCTCCGCCATCGTCACCCCGTACAGCCGATCCATCCGCGCCATCGTCACTGCATGGTGCGTGATGATCAGGAAGCGCGTGTCGGTCTGCTTGGTCATTTCGTCCAGCAGGTCACAGAACCGCGTGACATTGGCGTCATCCAACGGCGCATCCACCTCGTCCAACACGCAAATCGGGCTGGGGTTGGCGAGGAATACGGCGAAGATCAACGACAGTGCGGTCAACGTCTGTTCACCGCCTGACAACAACGAAAGCGTCGACAGTTTCTTACCCGGAGGTTGGCACATAAGTTCCAAACCAGCCTCAAGAGGATCGTCGCTTTCGACCAGAACAAGGTTTGCATCGCCACCACCAAACAGGTGCTTGAACAATTTTGAGAAGTTTTTATTAACCTCCTCGAACGCATCAAGCAGACGTTGGCGCCCTTCCTGATTAAGGTTCGAAATACCTTGGCGTAGCTTCTTTACCGCCTCTTCAAGGTCGTTCTTCTCACCGTTCAGGTTGTCGAACTCTTCCTGAACCTCCCGCGCATCTTCCTCGGCCCGAAGGTTCACCGCACCCAACGCCTCGCGTTGACGTTTCAAACGGTTCACATCGTTTTCGATCATCTCTGACGACGGCATTTTGTCAGGGTCAGCTTCCAGCGTCTCCAACAACGCGGCAGGTTCCAGCTCCATTTCCTCACGGATCCGGTCCGCTGACGCCTCCACCCTGAATACAGCAGCCTCGGCCAACGCCTCACTCCGCGCTCGCGCCTCTCGCGCCTCAGAAGCAGCGCGTTCCGCACGGCGTTCGCTATCCTCCGCCTGCCGCATCGCGGTTTCACCAACGGCCAATGCATCCGCAGCAGCGTTGCGGCGCCCTTCGGCTTGTTCAATCGAAGAAGCCAAAGCCTCGCGTTTCGCCAATAGCTCCTCAGGGGCGGTCGTCGCCGTCCCTAAATCCGCTTCGCTTTCGGTCCTGCGCGCTTCCAACTCGCCAATCCGCTTCTCGGCATTTTCCAGCCGCAGCCGCCAGTTGCTAACCTCTTTCGTGATTTCCTGTTGCCGACGCACCCGCGCCTCACCTTCACGGCGCAATTCGTCCGATAACGAGCGCCGCGTCAGCATCGCCATCCGCGCGCCCTCAACGGCAACCTTGCGACCCTCGACGGCATCACGCGCCGCATCCAGATCGCCCAGATCATCAATCCCACGCTCCGCCTCGCGCAACGCATCCCGCGCATCAGACGCCTCTTCTTCGCGCCGCGAAACCGCCATCCGCAAAGTTTC
>JAGLUD010000285.1 GCA_023134935.1 Paracoccaceae bacterium
CATAACTCGGCAGTTTTTGTAGATGCGCTGGAACGACTGGACCAATTACTGGACAGCCCCCCAAGCGAGATGTTGGCCTAAAGGAAAACCTCATGCGAAATCAGGCTGTGATCAACTGGATGTTGTTGCTGTTTCTGGGATTGATCTGGGGAAGTTCCTTCCTTGGGGTCAAGCTGTCACTGGATAGTTTTGGGCCAATTACGGTGGCTGCAATCCGTGTAACAATCGCAGCGATCATCCTGACCTCCATCAGCTTTTACATGGGCCACGGACTGCCCGCGACCAACACCGCAACGGGCCGCAAAATCTGGCGGCACGGGTTCGGCATGGCGATTTTTACCAACGCCGTTCCGTTCACGCTTCTTAGCTGGGCGCAAATCCACGTATCAACAGGCTATGCAGGCATCACCATGGCCGTTGTGCCCTTGCTGGTCTTGCCACTGTCGCATTTCTTCATCCCTGGCGAGCGCCTGAGCCCACAAAAAACGTTCGGCTTCGCGGTTGGCTTCGCCGGTGTTGTCATCCTGATCGGCCCCGCCCAAATCCTTGAATCCGGTGGTGGTGACATCGAAAACATCGCCCGCATCGCCTGTGTGATTGCCAGCTTCTGTTATGCCACCGGCTCCATCATCACGCGACTTGCGCCAAGCGGGCCGCAAATGGCGTTCAGTTCAGCCGCGTTGCTTTTGGCCGCAGCTATGCTGGTCCCCGTAGCGCTGATCGTCGAGGGGTTCCCCGATGCGCCGACACAATCCGCCCTACTCGGCGTTCTGTACCTAGGATTGTTCCCGACGGCATTGGCCACGGTTATCCTCGTCTACGTCATCAAGGCGGCGGGGCCACCCTTCCTTAGCCTAGTGAACTACCAAGTTCCCGTCTGGGCCGTTGTCATCGGCATGGTTGTCCTGAACGAGACCTTACCGGGCCAATTCGTCTGGGCGCTCGGATTAATCCTGATCGGCCTTGGCGTGTCCCAAGCCAAAATCTGGAGGTCGCGGCCATGAAATCCGACTGGCTACCGTACGCCCTCGTCGCATTTCTTGTCATCGTCTGGGGGTCGGCCTTCGGGTTGACTACGGTTGCCCTCGAAGGGTTCTCGCCCGTCGAAACATCGTTTGGACGCACTGCATTGGCAGCCGTCGTGGTGGCAATCGTTGCGATTGTATCAGGGCAAGGTATACCTAATACTCTGTTGGAATGGCGTTGGTTATCCCTACTCGGGATTGTCGGTCTTGCCGCGCCGGTCACGTTGCTTTCTTGGGCGCAGGTCTCCATCCCCGGCAGCGTCGCCTCGATCTTCATCTCGTCGGTGCCGCTATTCATCCTGCTGGCAACCCGCGTGATCCTACGGGAGCCGGTATCAAGGCGCAAATGGACAGGGTTCGCCATTGGCTTCACAGGCCTCGTCTGGCTGGCTGGCCCCGCCGCCATCAGCCAAGTAGGGGCCGAGGGTCAAGCCCTCGCCCAGCTGTCCTGCATACTGGTTGCCATGGGGTACGCCAGCGGCGGGATTGTTATCAAGGTTATGCCCTCCATCCCACCGTTTCGCGCGACAGCAGGCACCATGATTGCAGGCGCGGTATTCCTGTTGCCCTTCGGGTACTCGGCCTTTGAAACCGCGCTTGGGGCGCCACTGGTTCCCCTGATCGCCCTAATTGCGCTTGGCATCCTGCCCAGTGGTATTGGCCAGAATATCCGCTACGTTGTTGTTAAACGCAAGGGGCCGGTCTTCATGTCGGTGGTAGGTTTTTTGATACCGGTATGGGCAGGGTTCGTCGGTTTTTTCATCCTCGACGAGCCGTTAACCCTGCACACGGTATCTGCCTACTCGATCATTCTGATCGGATTGTTGATCTCGCGGGATCGCGTGAAGAAAGCTCAGGCGTAGTTTTCAACTTCGGCGCAAATGTCAGCGATCACTGCTTTCAACAACGCCTCGTCCTCGCATTCACCCATTACGCGAACTAGCGGTTCGGTACCGGATTTACGGATCAGCAGACGACCATTAGCGGCCAGGCGGCTTTCACCATCGCTGATCGCGGCCTTAACTGACGCTTCGCTCAACGGGTCAGCGCCGTTCTTGTAGCGCACGTTTTGCAACAGTTGTGGTACGGGTTGGAACACATTGGCCAACTCGCTGGCTGGTTTGCCGGTTTCAACCATCGCGCTTAGGAATTGCAGCGCCGAGATCAAGCCGTCACCCGTGGTGCTATAATCCGTCATGACAATATGGCCGGATTGCTCGCCACCAAGGTTGAAACCACCTGCCCGCATCGCCTCTACTACATGGCGATCACCCACGGCGGTTCGCAGCAGGTTCAACCCCTGATCTTTCAGATGCCGCTCCAATCCCAGATTGGACATAACGGTCGATACGAGCGTACCGCCCGTCAACTTGCCCGAGGCCGCCCACGTTTGCGCGATCAGCCCCATAATCTGGTCACCGTCGGCCACATTGCCTTTTTCGTCGATAATCATCACGCGATCCGCGTCGCCATCCAGACAGATGCCCAGATCGGCGCCTTCGGCCACAACTCGCGCGGCGGCCATTTCTGTGTGCGTCGATCCGCAATCAAGGTTGATGTTGAACCCGTTCGGCTCCACGCCAATCGCGATCACTTCGGCGCCGAGTTCCCACAAAGCCTCGGGGGCAACCTTATAGGCCGCTCCATTTGCACAATCGACAACGATCTTCAGGCCGTCCAGACTTATACGTCTCGGGATTGTGGTTTTGGCGAACTCCAAATACCGCCCACCCGCGTCATCAATCTGCGTTGCTCGCCCGATTTTATCAGAAGCGGCAAGCTTAAGCCCTCCAGCGTCTAGCATTTCCTCGATCGCCTGCTCAGCTTCGTCGGACAGTTTGAAGCCGTCCGGCCCAAAGAACTTGATTCCGTTGTCCTTGTAAGGGTTGTGTGAGGC
>JAGLUD010000286.1 GCA_023134935.1 Paracoccaceae bacterium
TTGTAACATCAATTGGCGGGCTTTCGGTAATCGTCGGAAAACGATAGTTCATCAGACTCGCGTGGGCTGGTAAACCATCTTGATAGACGGTTTCCTCGCACAATCCCTGTCCCATTCCCATCCACACCGAACCTTCAATCTGACCCTCAACCGCGAGGGGATTGATCGCAAAGCCACAATCAAGTGCGGCCCAGACCTTATCGACGCTGATCTGGCCGGTATCCTGATCTACGGTGACCTCGACAACCTGTGCAGCATAGGAAAACCCCATCGTGGAACCGACCGCGCCACCCCGATGTTTGCCACCTTGTGCCTCGATAGGGGTGGTGAAAGTTCCTTTGACGGTGATGGTGCCTTCTTCGGCGAGTGCTGCTATTGCGACGTCTTGGAAAGAAAGCACGGATTGTTCTGCACCGCGAACGAAAAAGGTTTCGCGTTCACATTCGATAAGGTCGGGTTCAACATCAAGTTTCTTCGCGGCAGCGGCAACCAGATTGGCAAGCAGTGCCTTGGCGGCCTCAATTGCAGCGTTGCCAACCATGAAAGTAACGCGACTGGAATATGAGCCGTTATCTTTTGGCGTAATCACACTGTCGTTCGTCACTACGCGCACGCGGTTTAAGTCGATACTTAGAACTTCGGATGCGGCAAGCGCGACGATTGTGGTGGAACCCTGTCCAATGTCGGATGCACCCGTCAGAACCGTAACCGACCCGTCAAAATCCAGTTTCATCGATACAACAGCGTGTGGTTCCCCAGTCCAGTGCACCGGTTTGGCGGCACCCGAAACATAATGAGAGCATGCCATTCCAAGGCCTTTGCCCGGCGCGAGTTTCCCACGCCGTTCAGCCCACCCCGATTTTTCTTCGACTTTGTCCAGACACTCATCCAGCCCGTAGGAATTGATCATCAGGCCATTGTCAGTGAACATCGGTGCATTCAACAGGTTCGCGCGGCGCACAGCGAATGGATCCAAGTCCAGTTCGCGCGCCATTCGATCCAGCAGGCACTCAAACACATGACGTACATCAACTGTGCCGTGACCGCGCATCGCCCCGCACGGTGGCGTGTTGGTGTAAACGCGGTAACCATCATATTTGACCGTAGGCACTTTGTAGATGCCGTGTAGCAAGGCACCTGCGTAAAGAATGGTAACCAGACCATAGCCCGCATAGGCACCGCCAGCCATTACGACTTCGCAATCCACTGCGGTAATTTCACCGGATTTGGTCAGGCCGAGTTTCAGTTTCACCTGTGTTTGTGGGCGACCCCGATGGGTTAGGAAACTCTCTTCACGTGTCAGCGTCATCATTACTTTGCCGCCAGCCTTACGTGCCAACAGCGCCGCGATGATTTCAAAGTTAAGTGTTTCGGTTCGCGCGCCGAAGCCACCACCAACAAATGGTTTAACCACGCGTACGCGTGAAGTGTCCATGTCCAGACAGCGCGCCAAGGTTAAATGGACGTAAAATGGAACTTGTGAGACTGTATGTAGTGTTAACCGTTTGCGCTCGGGGTCGTATTCGGCAAGGGCGGCGTGCGGTTCCATCTGCGCATGGTTGATTTCGGCACAGTCAAAAACTTCTTCTGTGATTAGGTCGGCCTTATCAAAACTAGCATCAACATCACCAAAGGTGTGATGCACATCGCGTTCCAAATTCCCCGGTTTATTGTCATGTAGTTGCGGGGCATCCAGCGCGCGCGATTCAGGTGCGGTGTGCACGGCAGGTAGTTCGTCGATCTCAACGTTGATAAGTGCCAGCGCTTGTTCCGCAATTTCGGTGCTTATTGCTGCTACAGCAGCGATTGGTTCACCGCGATAACGTACGCGGTCACGCGCCATTGGGTATTCGTTCATCGCAATGGGTATAACGCCGTAAGTTTTGTCACAGTCATCGCCTGTTACGACAGCCACAACACCTTCGAGTGCTTCGGCGCGGCTTGTGTCAATGTGCCGGATTTCACCGTGGCTGACGGGTGAGCGTAAAATGCGGCCTTGAAGTGCGCTGCGGTCAATCAAGTCTGCTGTATATAGCGCTTTGCCTGTAACTTTTTCGATACCGTCAATTAGCGGGACCGGCTTGCCAACTACTTTGTTCATTGCACCGCCTCCGCTGCTACTTGTACTGAGCGGATGATTTTAACGTAGCCAGTACACCGGCAAAGGTTACCACCTAGGGCTTCTTTGATCTGGTCCTCATTAGGGTCGGAGTTTTCACGCAAAAGCCCTTCGGCGGTCATGATCATTCCCGGTGTGCAAAATCCACACTGTGCGCCCAAATTTTCATGAAACGCCCGTTGCAATGCGGAAAGGACACCATTTCTGGCTTGCCCTTCAATGGTTTCAATACTGGCCCCTTCTACCGAAGCTGCAAGCGTGATACACGACAGGCGAGGACGTCCGTTCACCAGCACGGTGCAGGCACCGCACTCTCCTCCGTCACAACCCTTTTTTGCACCGGTCAATCCAAGTTGTTCACGTAGGAGGTCGATTAAAAGCTGGTTGTCCGAGACTACATCTTCGATCTGGTTTCCATTGACTTTTAGGCTGACAAGCCTCTTCATATGCGCCACCTCTCCGGTTTCTTGACTTCTATAGTGATAAAACGGTACCATAATACTTTAAATAAGGAAATGATATATAAAGATGGTTGAATTCGCTGCAAAAACTGCACCTGAGTTGGAATTATTGATCCGCAAAGTAACGATCGATGATCTTGATCTTGTTAATGATTTGGATGCTCGAATCACAGGAGTCGATAAGCGTGAGTATTGGCGCGACATGATCGATCGTGTAGCTACACGCCGTGCGGGCGAACGGTTTTTCCTTATTGCCAAACCTTGCAACGACACAGTTAAGTGCCCTGCGCTGGGCATAATAATCGGTGAAATCCGTGGATGGGAGTTTGGCTCAGACCCTTGTGGTTGGATATTTGCAGCAAGCGTAGACTTGGATTACCGAGAACAGGGAATAGGGGAGCAGATGTTCAAAGCTATCTGCGAAGAATTCCGCGCCGTTGGAACGGAAACGGTACGCACAATGGTTCGGCGTGATGACCAGATAAACATGTCTTTTTTCCGCTCGGAGGGAATGTCAGCCGGGCCATATACGCAACTTGAAATAAATTTGAACGAGCGATAGACCACGTAGACCAGATCGTCACGAAAAGGAAATAACGTGCAAAAATCAAGCAGACTAGCCATTTTCGCGCTGATTGAATTGGCATCGAACCCTGATAGGCAGATATCAACCGCTGAAATCGGTGATAAATATCGCGTTTCCTCGCACCATCTTGCCAAAGTAATGTTAACCCTTGGGCGGGCTGGTTTAGTTCAGTCAATTCGCGGGGTTGGTGGCGGCTATAGTTTTACAGGTAACGCAAAACGCACCACGCTGCAGGACGTAATTAGCTTGTTCGAAGACACGACCGTTACGTGCAAACTTCCGGACCCGTCAATTGCGACGAGTGCTGAATGGGAAATGTTCAACATCTCAAAAGAGATCAACGATATTTCTGTATCTACTCACCGGTCGATAACGTTGTCCACGATGCTAAAGCATATTGAACGGCGAGATCAGATAAGAGCGCGAAAAGCATCAGAAGCGGCAAACGCTTAGTCGTCTGTCGCTCGCCGCCGATTTGGCCCGATTAAACCGGATCCCATGAAAAAATGTCAGCCGTTTTATCCAGCGGATAAAAATCCGGTTTCATTGCCGGGAACGCGTGATCAAGCAAAAGATCTGGCGTCCAACCCTCACTTCGCTGCATTCCGCGTATTGGACGTGACTGCCCCATAAGGAATATCTCGTTATTGCGGGCTGTGAAAATTTGACCGGTAACGTCGGGCGCTGCAGCCAGCGCCGTCGCCAGAACCGCAACTTTGTCAGGTGTCATTTGTCGTAATTTCTCAACTCGTGCCGCCTGTTCCGGCGAGGTAATTGGAATGCTTTCAGTCATTCTGCTCCATGCAAATGGTGCTATACAATTTGAACGAACGTTGTAGCGGCCCATATCAAGCGCGATGGATTTTGAAAGGCCGACGATACCCAGTTTGGCAGACATGTAGTTGGCCTGACCAATGTTACCGATTAGCCCAGAGGTCGAAGTCATATGAACAAAACATCCCGATCCTTGTGCACGGAAAATATCAGCTGCATTCCGGCTGGTGTTAAATGCTCCCTTCAAGTGAACAGATATTACCAGATCAAAATCTTGTTCGGTCATCTTGTGAAAAATCACGTCTCGCAAATTTCCAGCGTTGTTTACAACGATATCTAAACCGCCAAATGTATCGACTGCCTGTTCGACCATTCCTTTGGCTGCTTTGAAATCGACGACCGAATCCAGATTTACAGCTGCCTCGCCACCAGCATCCCTTATCTCTTGCACCACACTTTGAGCAGGACCTTGGTCAGCGCCGTCTCCGTTACCTTCGGTGCCTAGATCGTTAACAATCACTTTGGCACCACGATTTGCCATCATCAGCGCGATATCTCGGCCAACGCCACGTCCCGCACCGGTGACAAGTGCGACTTTTCCTTCAAGTATCCGGTTTACCACGATTTGGTCCCCTCAAATTATTGTCTGTTTACTTATTCGTTGAATTACGCATACTAGTACTACAATACCTTTAATGGCAATGGAAGTAGTAGAAAGTCGTTTAATATGGACAAACCCGGGGACTATAACGCGGTCGATGCATTGCTTGATGCGAACGTCGCAAAGGGCTTTGGAGATAAGCCGGCTTTTGTTGATCCAGCGCGCACGTTAACCTATGGCGAACTTCAGGTGGCCTCTAACCAAGTCGCAAATATGCTTTGTGGTCTGGAAATACGCCGCGAGGGTAGGGTTGCTGTTTTAATGTACGATACGGTCGACTACCCCTGTGTTTTCTGGGGGGCAATTCGTGCCGGAATTGTTCCAGTTTGCATTAATACGCTGCTGAAGACTGATAATTACGCCTATATGCTGGCCGACAGTCGGGTCGAGGCGTTGATCATATCTGCACCGCTTCTGGAAATTGTCAGACCGCTTTTAAAAGATATGCCACTTCTCAAACATATTATCGTTTCAGGCGGTGATGGAAGTGAATACTCGGATCTTAACGACTTGATGGAACAGGCATCGGACGAGTTCGAAACCATTGCAACTTCAGGCGATGAGACTGCTTTCTGGCTTTATTCGTCGGGGTCAACTGGCGCGCCAAAAGGGGTGCGCCACGTTCATACAAGTATGGAATATGTGGCCAGTAATTACGGGAAGGAAATTATAGGCATCCAGCACGACGATGTCTGTTTTTCCGCGGCAAAACTCTTTTTCGCTTATGGGTTGGGGGCATCCATGGCTATCCCAATGTCGGTAGGCGCAACCACGATTTTGCTGCCCGAACGACCAACGCCCGAGGCAGTCTTGAACCTGTTTGGCATCTATAATCCAACATTATTTTTCGGTGTACCCACGCTTTATACGGCGATGCTGGCGAGTCCGGATTGTAAACTTGAAAACAGCTCGAACCGGTTACGTTTGTGCATTTCGGCTGGTGAGGCTCTTCCAGCGGAAATCGGTCGTTGCTGGGAAAAAACGATGGAGACCGAGATTATCGACGGTATTGGTTCTACCGAAATGCTGCATGTATTTCTGTCAAACCGCCCAGGTGAAGTCCGGTACGGTTCATCGGGGCGCGAAATTACGGGCTACAAACTACGACTTGCCGATGAAGACGGGCATTCAGTGCGGGATGGCGATTTAGGAGAGCTTCTTGTTTCCGGTGGGTCCGCCGGTGATGGATACTGGAACCAGCGTGCTAAATCGCGCGCCACATTCGCTGGTATGTGGGTGCATACTGGCGACAAGTATACGCGCGACGCCGAAGGTTATTACTATTACTGCGGGCGTACGGACGACATGTTCAAGGTCTCGGGGCGGTGGGTATCACCGTTCGAAATTGAACAAGCTTTGAGTGTTCACCCGGCAGTTCTAGAAGCTGCTGTTGTCGCCCAAGAGGATGACCAAGGGTTGGTAAAGCCCAAAGCGTATGTGGTGTTGAACGAAGGTGTCTGCTCTGACGGCTTATATGAAGAACTGAAAGAGCACGTCAAAAAGGAAGCCGGACTTTGGAAGTATCCACGTTGGGTCGATTTCGTTGACGACTTACCCAAGACGGCAACTGGGAAAATACAACGCTTCAAGTTGCGGGCGTAGACTGATGACGAAATTAATTCCAAAGGTGAGTAAATGCTTGAAATAGTGATTTTGGGTCGCGGAGGGCAGGGTGCCCAGACGGCAGGTAATCAGCTCGCAAAAGCGTTGTTTGCGCGCGGGCAGTTTGTTCAAACCTTTTCTACTTATGGCGGTGCGCGGCGCGGCACGCCGGTGACCGCGTCGCTTAGGGCTGACAAAAACCCAATCCGCCTACGGTGCGACATCACATCTGCCAATGCGATGCTTTGTTTCGACGATAGTTTGCTGAACGAAGGTTTTCTTGCGACAGGGGCTGACGATGCACTAATTGTTGTGAATTCAGCGCAGCCGCCGGATGCTTTTAAGGCCTTCGGAAATCGCCGTATCATTCCTATCGACGGGCGTGAAATAGCGCGACGAAATAACATGGGTAAGGTCGTGAATTCGGCTCTTCTGGGGGCGTTTGTCGCCTTGGTCGGACAGCCGGACATCGAGACCATGTGCGCGATTATTAAAGACACTGCACCCGCCAAAGTTTCCGAAAATATTGCGGCATGCCGAGAGGCATATGGACTTGCCGCAAGCCAGCTGGAGGTTTCCTAATGAACAGTCAACCATCAACGCTGTGGACACATCTGAGCAGCGAGACCAACCATACCGGCACTTGGCGAAGTGCGCTCCCGCTATATCAAAACCAACCGTCACCATGTCACGGAGCTTGCCCTGTTGGCGGGTCGATTGCGACATGGATCAAACAAGTTAAAGACGGTGACCATTATGAAGCGTGGCTGACTCTGGTTGATAACAACCCGTTTCCGGCGATTGCAGGTCGAATTTGCCATCATCCGTGTGAAACCGCGTGCAACCGCGCAGAACATGACGAGACTGTCGGTATATGCAGTTTGGAGCGTTTTGTGGGTGATTTGGCATTGCGTGAAGGGTGGAGTTTCCCGTCGCCAGATGTCGAACTCAGCCAGTCAGTTGCAGTCATTGGTGGTGGCCCAGCGGGACTTTCTGCGGCATATCAACTACGTCGGCAAGGACTTCAGGTGACGCTTTTTGAAGCTCGCGAAGCGCTTGGTGGTCTCATGCGCTACGGAATTCCGTCTTATAGATTATCACCGGATATTCTTGACGGTGAAGTGGCGCGCATTACTGCGATGGGTATCGACCTTCGCCTTAATGCTGAAGTGATGGACGAGAAGGCGCTGACTGCCCTGCACAAAGACTTTGACGCTGTGTTCTTGGCCACCGGTGCAAGCCTGCCAAAAGAGTTACCTGGTCTGGATTACAGTCAGTCCTTCGTATTGGACAGCGCTGCTTTCTTGGCTGATGAACCCGAAGCACAGAGTTCGCAAACCGGTGAACATATTCTGGTCATCGGCGGTGGCTCGGCTGCGCTGGATGTGGCTCGAACCGCCCGAAGGTTAGGGCGTAAAGTGACCGTACTTACGTTGGAAAGCGAAGGTCACCTTCCTGCGCAACAAGTTGAATTGGACGAAGCTTCTGAGGAAGGTATCGAATTTATCACTGGCGCGATGATGCAGTCGGCTGTCGGCAAAGATGGTAGTGTGACTGTCCACGCGACCAAGGTCGATTTTCAGATCGGTAATGCACCCGGAGGATTCACCGCCGCGCCTGTAGCAGGTAGCGAGTTCACTATCGAAGTGAACACCATAATTCCAGCGATCGGGCAGGACGCTGATCTGGCTAGATGGAACGGCATTTTGAACACATCTGGTCCAGTGATCAACATATCGGGTGCGCATGGTAAAACTAGCCAACCGGGTATATTCGCCGGCGGTGATGTAGCATCGATGAGCCGTTTTGTCACCCAAGCGATCGGTATGGGAAAAGAGGCGGCGCTTGGTATAGTCGCAACATTGGTTGATGACGCTGATGTCGTTGCTCCTTCACAGGAGCCAGAGGTCTTGCTTGACCGCATCAACACTGCATACCACGTAAATCATGGCCGCAACACGCAGGGCCTTGCCGAAGTAGCCTCTAGATTAGAAACATTCGACGAAGTTCAACAACCTTTAGCCCCCGCTCAAGCACAATCCGAGGCGGAGCGGTGCTTTTCCTGCGGTACTTGTACGCTGTGTGACAACTGTTTTTACTATTGTCCTGACGTGGCGATAATCAAGCTTGAAG
Organism: Paracoccaceae bacterium; assembly: GCA_023134935.1. GTDB lineage: Bacteria > Pseudomonadota > Alphaproteobacteria > Rhodobacterales > Rhodobacteraceae > NORP23. The sequence continues at coordinate 8,337 of JAGLUD010000286.1, forward strand.
ACGGTTATGAAATCAAAACCGATTACTGCAAAGGTTGTGGGCTGTGTGTTGCTGAATGTCCAACCGGGTCGATCCATATGCAGGAGGATATCGCATCATGAACGCACCTATCAGAAACGAAAACCTGCAATTGTTGAACGGGAACCATGCTGTGGCTTGGGGGGTGCGGTTGGCCTCGCCGGATGTTGCGCCGCTTTATCCGATAACTCCGCAAACACCAATTCTGGAAAAACTGATCGATTTCAAAAGCGCCGATTTGCTTGGAACCGAGATTTTAACGCCTGAGAGCGAACACAGCGCCATGGCGGCGGCAGTTGCTGCATCGGCCACTGGGGCGCGCGTTTTTTCGGCGACCTCCTCGCAAGGATTGTTGCTAATGCACGAGCTTCTGCATTATGCGGCTGGCTCGCGTTTGCCGATTGTGTTGTTTAACGTCAACCGCACACCTGCAGCGCCTTGGGGCTTCTGGCCCGACCAGATCGATAGCCTTTCGCAACGCGACACAGGCTGGGTGCAGCTTTACAGCGAAACGCCGCAGGAATCTCTTGATACTGTCATTCAGGCATTTCGGATCGCCGAAGCATCCGAACTTCCGGTGATGGTTAATCATGACGCATTTTACGTTAGCCACGCGGTCGAGCCGGTAAGCGTGCCGGATCAAGGCGCTGTTGAATTATATTTGCCTAAGGTCGATCGGTCCATGTGGCTAGACACTGATATTGGTCGCGCGATCGGCGCACCGATTGGGCAAGATGGGTGGAACCGGACTCGGCGTGAAATGGATGCAGCAATGCAAACAATAGTTGGGCTGACCAAGGACGCCGGTAAGGCATGGGGTGAAATGTCCGGACGTCCCTATGCCCCGCTAGAGCTTTATCGTTGTGATGATGCCGAAGTCGTTTTTGTCACAATGGGCAGCATGGCAGGCACAGCGCGCGAAGCCGTAGACAGGTTGCGTGAAAGTGGTGTCGCCGCTGGATTGGTTAAGGTTCGCCTATTCCGTCCAATGCCAATGGCTGATTTGCACGCAGCACTTGCCGATATTCCTTGTGCCCTTGTTCTTGATCGCAACTATTCCCCAGGAGTGGGTGGAGTTTTGCATCAGGAATTAATGGCCGGGTTCTATGGCGCTGAAAATGCACCCCGTATTTTCGGCTTTTTAACGGGCGTGGGCGGGACCAATGTACCGGTCGAGATGCTGGAAAAACTGGCCGTCGACTACCGTCAGGCCAAGCAAAACAACAATCCGATCTGGGTGGAGTAGCGCCATGAAAGATATTGAATATAACGAAGCGGGTCAATTTTGTTCAGGCCACAATGCATGTGCAGGGTGCGCCGAAGCGTTATCAATGCGTGTGATCTTAAACGCCGTCGGAAAAAATACGGTAGGGGTCGTGGTGCCTTCATGCGTAGCAATAATCGTTGGTGCCCATCCCAGAAGTTCTGCCAAAATCCCGTTTATCCACGGGCTTCTTGAATCTGCGGCCGCGATGGCCAGCGGGGTGAAGCGCGGGCTGGTATCGCAAGGTAAGGACGACACTACAGTTCTATGCTTGGCTGGCGACGGCGGCACATATGATATCGGCCTTCAGGCGCTATCTTCGGCTGCTGAACGTAACGAGGACATCCTCTATGTCTGTTTCGATAACGAAGGCTATATGAACACTGGTGGCCAGACGAGCTCGTCTACGCCATTGGCGGCTTCAACTGGCTCGTCTCCGTTGGGAAAGACTACCAGAAAAAAGAATTTGGTTGAAATTCTAGCTGCTCACAGAATTCCGTATATCGCCACTGCCAGTCCTTCGCATCTGAGCGACCTGTCGGAGAAAGTTACCAAGGCTAAAGCAATTCGAGGAATGAAGGTGATCATTGTGGTTATCCCTTGCTTGCCGGGCTGGGGAATTGCTGACGATGCTGCTGTTAAAGTTTCCCGTTTAGCGGTGGAAAGTGGAGTATTCCCGTTGATCGAAGTCGAAGACGGTTTGCGGTACTCAATAAACAGCGCCGACAAGACCAAACCGATTGATGAATACCTCGATCTTCAAAAACGCTATCGGCATATTTCGGATTCCGAGCGAGTGGAATTGCAGCAGGATGTCGATGACAGCTGGGACCGACTTGTCGCCCGCACCAAAATGTAAATGGGGTTATGCCGCCTTAAAGCTGCTTGTTAGAAAAACTCATGTCACTATTTTTAGGAATTTTAACTCTAGATAACACTACCGTTGCGCATAAAGTTGTATAATGGTACTGTTATACTAAATTAACAACAGGACGGTCAAAAAATGTATGAGAATCTTGAAGTCGGAACAAATGAAGCGCGTACGTTCACGGTTCAAACTGATCAAACCATTGATTTTATGGGAAAAAATGCCCGCGTTTATGCCACTCCTTCGTTGGTGCGCGACATCGAACATACATGCCGCGACTTGATCCATTCGCGCGTTCCCGAAGGCGAAGATTCGGTTGGCACCGTCGTAAATATTGTCCACATGGCGCCGACACTTTTGGGGATGCAGGTGACTGTGGATGTTACCATTGCTGAAATTGATGGTCGTAAAGTGGTTTTCGATGTTGTGGCAAAAGATCCGCTAGATACGATCTGCAAAGGTCGTCACGAGCGGTTCATTGTCGATGTCGCCAAAACCAAGGAAAGACTGAAAGCAAAAGCTGCCAAAGTATCAGGCATGTGAAAGGCGTAAGCCATGAATAAACCGACCACCCCAGTTTGGAAAAGCGTTTCATCCTACTGTTACCAATGCGTTGCAGGGCCCGATCTGATGAAGGTCGATGTCATGGATGGCGTGCCTGTTCAAATCCGACCCAATGATGATGCCAAAGACGTGCATCCCGCACACGGCAAGGTTTGCGTGAAGGCTTATGGCTTGATCCAAAAAACCAACAATCCTAACCGCATCAAAACTCCGATGATACGCACCAACCCAAAAAAAGGGCGTAATGAAGACCCCGGGTTCCGACCTGCCAGTTGGGATGAGGCGTTTGATCTGATCTGCGGAAAGCTTAACAAAAGCCGCGAAAAAGGTCTGTTGGATGAAAGCGGATTTCCACGTGTAGCGGCCAGTTTTGGCGGCGGTGGCACCTCAACAGTATATATGGGCAGTTTTCCAGCTTTTCTTAGCGCTTGGGGCCCGATCGATATGAGTTTCGGCAGTGGTCAGGGCGTGAAATGTTATCACTCAGAACACTTGTATGGCGAATTTTGGCATCGCGCGTTTACTGTTTGCTCGGATACGCCATTAACGGAAATGGTAATCTCGTTCGGGGCAAATGTTGAAGCATCCTCGGGCGTATGCGGTGTGCGTCGCCATGCTAACGCGCGCGATCGTGGTATCAAGCGTGTGCAGGTTGAGCCGCATCTGTCAGTTACGGGCGCTTGCTCGGCTGAATGGGTGCCGATCCGTCCCAAAACCGATCCCGCTTTCATGTTTGGTCTGATCCATGTGCTTTTACACGAGGTTGGCCGTGATCGTCTGGATATCCCGTTTCTTAAGAACCTCAGTTCTTCGCCATATCTGATCGCCCCGAACGGTTTCTATATGCGTGATCCGGTAACTAAAAAGCCGCTGATTTGGGATTTGAAAAGCAACAGTGCGGTGCCCCACGACACGCCGGATATCGAACCAGCGCTGGAGGGGGATTTCAACGTATCAGCGCTCGAGGTTGGTCCTGATGACGAGGAATGGGCGCACGACAACATAACCTGCCAGCCAGCATTTACACATTTGGTAGAGCATATCCGGCCATATAGCCCCGAATGGGCAGCAGAGATCTGTGATGTGAAGGCTGAAGTAATTCGCACGACCGCGCTGGATTATCTGGATCATGCCCATGTGGGCGAAACTATTGAAATGGATGGGATCGAAATGCCGTTCCGTCCTGTCGCGATTGCGCTGGGAAAAACAGTCAGTAATGGCTGGGGTGGTTACGAATGCGTTTGGGCACGAACTTTGATGGCTGTTCTAATTGGTGGACTGGAGGTGCCGGGGGGAACTTTGGGTACGGCCGTCCGACTTAATCGACCTGCCGATAATCGTTGGTCTAGTGTGGTTCCTGGGCCAGACGGCTTTATGAATTACCCGATGAACCCGACCAAAAAGGGCGAATGGGTCGAAAAAGGATCTGCGCGTCATGCACACCAATCCTTAATACCGCTTGCCTCCAACGGTCCGTGGTCTCAAGCGCTTGGTCCTACGCATCTGGCATGGATGTCGCAAAAAGAAGGCTTTGAACATTTACCTAAACCCACCCGTCCTGATGTTTGGTTTGTCTATCGTACTAATCCAGTAATTTCATTCTGGGACACCGGAGCAGTTGAAGAGGCAATTGCCAATTTCCCGTTTACTGTTTGTTTTGCGTATACCGACGATGAAACCAACCACATGGCGGATGTGCTTTTGCCGGAATGCACCGACCTTGAAGGCTTGCAACTGATCCGTATCGGCGGCACGAAATATATGGAGCAATTCTGGAAGCATCAGGGTTTTGCCTTGCGTGACCCAGCAGCAGAACCTTTGGGAGAGGCGAAGGATTTCACATGGATTTCCACTCAACTTGCCAAGCGGTGTGGTCTTTTGGATAAGTACAATACGGCGATAAGTAAGGGCGCTGCCGGCGTTCGCCTTTTTGGCGAAGGTTACGATTTTTCGCTGAATCCGGATGAAGAACACTCTGTCGAGGATATATGGGATGCGTCCTGTCGTGCCGCTAGCGCAGAGCTGACCGATGGCGCTGAAAGTCAAGGACTGGACTATTTCCGTGAGCACGGTTTTCGCACCAAACCATTCCCGCAAGCGCGGTGGTATTTGTATCCGGCAATGAAGAAAAGCGGCCTGCGTTTCGAGTTACCATATCAGGAACGGATACTTCGTATCGGACAGGAACTTGGTAATCGCTTACATGAAAAGGGCATCAAATGGTGGGATCGCCAGCTTCAGGAATACGAAGCAATGCCGCATTATCAAGATTTGCCTGCCCTTTGGTCGGACGCGTTGGAGAAACGCTACGATGTTAAAATCGGGGATTATCCGTTCTGGCTGCTTACAGCACGCTCGATGCAATATTCTTGGGGTGGCAACGCTGGAATTCAGATGATCCATGAAGTGGCTTCAAACATTGCCGGTCATGGCGGTGTAATGATGAACCCAATTGCAGCAAAACAACTTGGATTGAAAGAGGGTGAGTGGGTCAAAATATCTAGCCCGACTGGCGAAACCGAAGGGTCGGTTATTCTACGTCAAGGAATCCGGCCAGATACGTTGCTGATGATCGGCCAGTTTGACCATTGGAAAACGCCTTTTGCCAAGGATCTTAAAACGCCGAGCATGAACTCGCTAACTCCGATGATGCTGGAGCTGACAGACGCCACCGGTTCAGGGGCTGATCTGGTGCGCGTAAATGTAACCAAGACAGGAGCAGGCGCATGACACGCTGGGCATTTGTAGCCGATCTTAACCGCTGTGTTGGCTGTCAGACTTGTACGGCGGCCTGCAAACACGCCAATGCCACGGGACCATGGGTTCAATGGCGTAAGGTTTTGGATTTCGAATGCGGTGAATACCCAGACGTATCGCGCGCTTTTGTTCCGGTTGGATGTATGCATTGCGATCATCCGTCGTGTATGGAGGTTTGTCCAACAACCGCGACACGCAAACGCGACGATGGGATAGTTACGATTGATTATGACACGTGTATTGGATGCACTTATTGTATCCAAGCATGCCCATATCAGGCGCGTTTCAAAGTTGATAAACCTAACGAGGCGTATGGTGCAGGAACACAGATGGGGCACGAACTTAAGCGCGAAAGCTTTGCGCGGCGCGGTGTTGCCCAAAAATGTACGCTTTGTGCTGATACAATCGATAGGGGTATCGCGCAGGGTTTAACGCCGGGCGTTGATGCAGCCGCAACACCTGCTTGTGTTTCCAGTTGTATTTCGGGTGCGCTGCAAATGGGCGACTTGGATGACCCCGACAGCAATGTTTCACAACTCTTGGCTACTAAGCAGCATTTTCGCATGCACGAAGAATTGGGGAATGGCCCCAATATGTACTACCTCTATGACAAAAAAATGAACGACACATCTGTATCAGAAGCTCCACCGATGGTGGAAGACCCCGTTGGGATGGCTACACTTCTACCACAGCTCCAGACACATTGGGACTGGCGCGCTGCTGGTAACTTTGCTTTTGGGGGCGCAGGATCGGGGTTGATGATTGCCGCGATCGTTGGCGGGTATTTCATGCCAGTTCTGTGGTTGGCCGTATTTCTGGCGCTGGCGCTTGTTGGAACCGGATTATTCTTTGTCTGGTTAGAAATTGGTCGGCCATTTCGGTTCCTCAATGTGTTTCGAAATCCTAAAACCAGCTGGATGTCTCGAGAAGCCTTGGCAGTTTTACCATATTTTGCTTTCGGAGGGTTGGCGTGGTTGATTGAATCACGCGCCCTAGGATTGATCGCTGCTGCGTGCGCATTGTTTTTCCTGTATGCTCAGGCAAATGTTTTGCGCACATCCAAAGCAATTCCTGCATGGCGCCAACCCAGCATTGTGCCGCTAATTCTTACCACTGGATTGGTCGAGGGAGCGGGGTTGTTGGTCTTGTTGGCATTTGCCAGCGGCCAACCGGTAATATCTGAAGTTGGTTTAGTGTTGGCTGGGCTAATTGCGGTACGCTTCGCGGCATGGAAGAAATATCGCGCAGAGTTAGGGCGTGTTGGCGCGCCAACCAAAACATTCGAAGTCATAAACGCCACCTCAGTTATGTCGATTACACTGCAATCGGTGCTGCTGCTTTTGTCGATATACGGCGCACTCGGGTTAGGTGGTCATACGTTGGCACTAGCAATTGCCGGATTGGGCGCGATCTTTTCTGGTTGGATGTTCAAATTCATCCTGGTCACCAAAGCCGCGTACAATCAGGGGTATTCGATCAATAAAATGCCTGCTCGTGGAGCGGGAAGCAGCTCTATCGGGGTTCAGCCGGGGTGGCAAAAAGAGCAGGCTAGCTAACAGCGTTACTAGCGTCATTTGGAAGGAATAAAAGTGTTGGAAGTCAAAACGTGTGAACCTGATTTCATGTATAACCGTGAAGCCGAAACTATGTCACGGGCCGCCATCAAAGATGTGCAAGCGGAGCGTTTACGCTGGACCCTTGAACATGTTTACCAAAATGTACCACACTATCGCAGGGCGTTTGACAAAGCTGGTGTTAAACCCAGTGATTTGAAAACTGCCGCTGA
>JAGLUD010000287.1 GCA_023134935.1 Paracoccaceae bacterium
CAAGCGCCCTGAACGGCGCCTTCATACGCGAATACATAACGTGCCCGACCACACCGGAATCGACAGCCACGATTGACAGTACAGCATCACCCGCGCACCTAAGCGCATCTACCAGATCACCTTCGCCGGCCGTTGGGAAGGCGCTCAAATGCAGGTCTCGAACTTCGGCAAAATCGGTCTCTATTTCAAATCGAATCTCCATTCCTAATCGTATCACCCTATGTCTGATCCAGAAACGTTAAGAATTCATTGCTAAGATCCCGTGTTTTCATTCAGCATTCCTTAACTATTTTCATCAACAAAGAGGCATGTGAACAGAAAGTTACCACCATGTCCGTTGCACTCGTCGCTCATCAACCGTCCTCGCCGGTCGCGCCTATCGATGCGCCGATCAGCAAGCAGCACAAGGCCGCGATTTTGCTAAGCGTGTTGATAAAAGCGGGTGCCACGCCCAACCTCGACGACATCGCGACGGGGCCGCTTAAAGGCATCGTCGATATCATGGCCTCCTTTGGGGAAGTTGACCGCCGAACCGTCGATTTGGTAATCCTTGAATTCCTGTCCGAACTTCAGGATTTCGGCCTCTCCATGCGCGGCGATCTGGAAGACACGCTGACCTCCCTTAAAGGGCATGTCAGCGACAACGCACTTGAGAAAATCCGCAAGGCATACGTGCGATCCCCTTCGGTCGACGTTTGGGTGCGGGTCGCTTCGGCTGACGCCACGCAACTTCAAAGCTGCCTGGCTGACGAACATCTGCAGGTTGTGGCTACCGTGCTGTCCAAAATCCCCTCGACACTCGCGGCACAAGTGCTCGGTGCGATGGAGGATTCGCGCGCGCGCGAAACCATGCTGGCTATTATAAATAGCCGCAAGATATCACCGGATATCATTGAATTAATTGGACAAAATATTAGCGATACTCTGTTTAACGAAGATGGCCCGTCCGTTTTCACAAAAACCCCGGTGGAGCGGGCTGGCGACATCATGAACTTTGCCCAAAGCGACATCCGCGACCGCCTTATGGACGATTTCGGGAAAAACGATCCCGACACAGCCGAAAAAATCCGCAAAGTAATGTTTACGTTCGCCGATATTCCAGCCCGTGTACAACTGCGCGACGTGTCAGCCATTACGCGCACCGTGGACCCTGACATCCTGCTCCGCGCCTTGAAAAACGCCCCGACCGAAGCCGAGTTCCTGTTGTCCGGCTTATCGTCCCGCATCGCTGAGCAGCTCCGCGAAGAACTGTCCGAAATGAACCCGGTCAAGAAAAATGACGGCGAAGCCGCGATGAACGAGTTGATCATCGGAATTCGCGCACTGGAAACAAACGGTGACATCACCTTAATCACCGAAGAAGATCCAGACTAACGGTAGTAACGCTTGGGATTGGAGCGGGCGACGGGAATCGAACCCGTGTCTTTAGCTTGGAAAGCTAAGGTCTTACCATTACACAACGCCCGCTCAGGTTTGCGATACATATTTCACCGCTAAATGATGGTCAAGTGCCGAAGCAGATGTAATTTAACATATGCGGGCTTTCCATAAAATAGTTCAATGCGCTTTCAAAAAAATCGGTCTGCTTCCGGCCCTTTGCTGATCTTTAGCGAACCGTTAACGAAACGGCACGCGCTTGCTTGTCCGCTCATCTGGGTTGGACTGGGGATTTACAGTGTACAAAGTTGGCATCGAGGCAGGTCGATGCGCAATAGTTTCAATATCTCCGAAGCAGCATCTAATTGCTTAAACCCTTCCGCGGGTCAATTCGAGGGCAAACCTTCGCTGATTGGACCATGGCGTAGTGGTGTCCCATCTCCGTTAAACTCTGAAAAGCGTGGTAGGTTGTCCGCGATATCGAACCAGGAAATACGCTCGGAATCGAACGAATGACCATTCGGCACAAGGACATCAGGATTGTCGAAAGTGCTGATATGGATTTCGAAAATCGGCCCACCACGTGTGCTGCTGACACCTTCCCAAGTTAACGGGGTTCCGCAGGCACCACAAAATGCACGCCCCACACCTTCAGAAGACGCATAGATTTTGCGCTCAACGCCGCTGAATTTGACCTGTTCGGCCATGTATCCAGCCAAAGTTACAACTGGTCCGCCAGTGTGTCTTCTGCAACTCTTACAATGGCAGTGGTTTACACCGAATGTGTCGCCAATAGCTTCATATCGAACCGCGCCGCACATGCAGCCGCCTGACATTTTTGTTTCTTTGGTCATCTTGTTTCCATCATTCATTTAGAAGGTCGGATTACATCTAACGCCATTTGCATAAAGACTTCCAGCGAAACGGCATCGAGCATTTTCAATGTTGTGTTCTCAAGAACAACTTAACTAGCTTGCAAGAAGATGCATCTATGATAATCGAAAATTATCGCCCTGTTTGAAAGCCGCCTATGTTCAATCTCATTCTATACCTGTTAACCATTTCAATTTGGGGTTCAACGTGGATCCTGGCCAAGTATCAAGTCGATGAAATTAGCGTCATGCAATCGGTACTCTACCGTTATGTGATTGCCGCCGTCTTACTGCAGGGTTTGATCAGCATAATGCGATCACGTAATCGCCACTCGCTTCGCACACATGGTCAATTCTTCTTGCTTGGTTCATTCCTGTTCGGTTGGAACTATGTGTTGTTTTATACAGCCACCGACCTTGGATTAACTACGGGGCTGATTGCTGTCGTTTTCTCGCTGATCATCACGATGAATATGGCTAACAACGCATTATTGTTTGGTGAGCGGCCGGAACGCAGCACGGTTATTGGAGCCGTAATCGGCCTCTCCGGTATTACGTTGGTCTTTGCAGAAGATATTGCCGCGCTAACTGGGCAAGGATTGCTGCCAGCAATCTTAATCTGTGTCGCCGCAACCTACCTAGCCTCGCTTGGCAACATGATGTCTAAAATCCTTCAGCGTAAAGGCGTGTCGGTTACAGGTTCAAACGGTTGGGGAATGACCTACGGCGCACTGTCGCTGTTGGTTGCTGTCATGCTCTTTGATGAACCCATGCGTTTTCCGACAACCGTTCCTTTTCTCTCAAGCCTGCTCTTCCTCGCCATTGTCGGTTCAATCGTAGCTTTCTGGAGCTATCTAACGCTTTTGGGTCGTGTCGGCGCTGACAAAGCCGCCTACGCAATGATCGTCTTCCCTGTGTGGGCTTTGATGATCTCGTGGATGTTCGAGGGATTTATGTGGACGCCGTTAAAAGTGCTCGGTGTGGGCGTCATTCTAGCTGGCAACCTCGTTGTGGTAGGACGAAAGCAGATAACCAACCCGACATAGGGCGGTTTAGGTTTTCACATACTTGCGCCAGTTATGCTCTTCAACAAAACCAAGCATCTCGCGTATCTTGCGATTAGAAAACAAAGCTTCATGTTCACCAAGGGTGCGCGTGATTGGCGTACCTGCGAAAAATTGTTTCACGAGGTCCGCTGATGGAATGATCGCCGTGTTGGTGTCGTTCCCCGCGTTGAATACCTGATACCCAAGACCGTCTTTCGCAAGGCAACGGTCAACGATCTGACCAAGATCACGCGCGTCGATATAGCAAAACGCATTGCGCCGCCGCTGCTCTGGGTTAACGAAGAAATCAGGAAACCTGTCGTATTCATGCGGCTCGATTACATTGCCGATACGAAGTGCATAAATATCTATCCCCGAGCGTCTCTGGAACGCACGGGCTGTGTGCTCGTTCACGACTTTGGACAACCCGTAGCTATCCATCGGATCGACATCATAATCTTCTTCCAGCGGAAAAGACTTGGGATTCACCCGGCCATCTGAAAAACAAATACCATAGGTCGTTTCGGATGACGCAATAATGACTTTCTTGATGCCCAACTTCACCGCCGCCTCGATCACGTTATACGTCCCGATCGTATTTACCCGAAACGTCTCGTTATCTGGGTTAAGTAGAATGCGCGGTACTGCTGCAAAGTGAACGACGGCGTCAAATTCAGGAACACCTGTTCCCAGTTCCATCTCATCCCAATCGGCGTAACTGGTCATTACGTTGAACATCTGACCAGAGTCAGTGATGTCCGCGATCATGGTTTCAACACCGTCAAGTTCTAGAGGAACTAGATCAACGTTCAATACCCGGTGACCTTGCGCAATCAGATACTCGATCGCGTGCTTGCCGGCTTTGCCCGAGCCACCTGTAAAAAGAATACGTTTGCCCATGCTTGATGATCTCCTCTTTTGCTTATTATGCTTGATCGCTCACGGACCGTATTTCAAGCACAAAACATATTTAGGACAAGATATTGACCGTACGAACATCATACCTGCGTATTGTTTACCTCTGACCCTACTCCTGCGCTGATCGATTACCCTGACTATAAATGATGGGCTCGCATACGCTTTGGATCGGATTATCGCGTACGCGGGCAAGCGCCGACTTTTTCGACATCTGAGGCGAAAGAAATTCTAGAAAAGTTTTTCGCGTAACCGCTACAAAGCTGTCCATCCACCATCGACGGATATAGTTGTTCCCGTGATTTGATCCGCGGCCGAGGAGCACAGAAATGCGGTTGTCCCGCCAATTTGCTCAGTCGTTGCAAATTGCTTTGATGGTTGGCGTTGCAACAGCACATCACGAACTACAGTTTCTCGGTCCATACCGTATTGTTCCATCGTGTCGGGTATTTGTGCTTCGACAAGTGGTGTCAAAACGTAACCAGGGCAAATGGCATTGCAGGTTATTGCATCTTCGGCGGTTTCAAGGGCGACGGTTTTCGTCAACCCGACTACGCCATGTTTTGCAGTCACATACGCCGATTTATAGGGCGATGCGGTCAGCCCATGCGCCGAAGCGATATTGACAATCCGCCCCCATCCGCGCTCGCGCATTCCGACAACGGCGGCGGCCGATGTGTGGAAAGCAGAAGACATATTAATTGCAATAATCCTGTCCCATGTTTCTGTCGGAAAATCTTCGATCGGGGCGACATATTGGATGCCGGCGTTGTTAACAAGAATATCGACAGCACCCGCTTGAGCAATCAACGCGCGACATTGCGCGGCATCTGACATGTCGGCCGCAATATAGCGTGCATTAACGTTAAAATCAGTGGCGATTTTTTCTGCCATTGCATGATCTTCAGGCGTGTCGCTGAACGAGTTGATTACGACGTCCGCACCTTGTTTTGCCAATTCTTTTGCAATGCCAAGTCCGATACCCGAGTTCGATCCAGTGATGACTGCCAATTTTCCAGATAACATTAATTTTCCTAACGTTTTGGTTGCTTAAGTCTACCAAGTGTCAGGCTGCCAGTAAATTCAAATGTGCGAAAACCACCGCGAAAACGCGTTACTCCCGAAGTTCGCTAATGCTTGTCGTAGTTTGCGGTATCCGTCATTCTTCACGGCCTCTGTAACACGCTGAAACCATTTGTTGCCCGAAGGGACTTTTGCCCGCAGCTTTAGGCTGCTAAAAGGCCTCAACCATATTTCGGAGACACACATGAACACCGCAACCGTCATCCTCGCCGCTGGGCAAGGTAGCCGTATGAAATCGGATCTTCCCAAGGTTCTGCACAAAATCGCAGGCGCCCCGATGCTTTGGCACACTATGCAATGCGCCGCGCAGATAGAAGCCGACAAGACCATCGTGGTTGTCGGGCACGGCGGCGAAGCGACGTCCGACGCGGCGATCGAATATAACGCTGACGCGAAAATCGTTTGGCAAAAGGAACAGAACGGCACCGGTCACGCGGTATTGCAGGCGAAGGCCGAGCTGAAAGATTTCGAAGGCGACGTGGTCGTCCTTTACGGTGACACGCCGTTTGTCGAACCCGAAACCCTGAAAAAGATGCTGGCGGCACGCGCACAAAGTTCGGTTGTGGTTTTAGGATTAGAGGCAACCACCCCGGGCGGTTACGGTCGTCTGCAAATGAACGGCGACAGTCTGGAAGCGATAATCGAGGCCAAAGATTGCACGGCAGCGCAGCTCGACATCAGCTTTTGTAACTCGGGCGTCATTTGCGCCCCTGCGTCCTTGTTGTTTTCACTGTTGGGCGAGGTCGGAAACGACAATGCCAACGGCGAGGTTTATCTAACGGACATCATCGCAATTGCCCGCGCGCGCGACCTGCCCTGCACAGCAATCACCTGTTCCGAGGCCGAAACGATGGGCGTCAACTCGCGTCAAAATCTGGCCGATGCCGAAGCGGTCTTCCAACAGTCCGCCCGCGCCGCTGCCATGGAAAACGGTGTCACCCTAAGCGCGCCTGATACCGTCCATTTCGCCTTCGACACCCATATCGGGCGCGATACCATAATCGAACCGAACGTGTTTTTCGGCCTCGCCGTAACGATTGAAAGTGGCGCAACCATCCGCGCCTTCAGCCATCTAGAGGGTTGCCATGTGGCGCGTGATTGTGTCGTCGGCCCATACGCCCGACTGCGCCCGGGCGCAGAGCTGGATCTTGGTGCAAAAGTCGGTAATTTCGTTGAAATCAAAGCCTCGCAAATCGAGGC
>JAGLUD010000288.1 GCA_023134935.1 Paracoccaceae bacterium
CGCCCGTTTTGCATAAACTGCATGTCACGTCGATCCGCTACCCCGTCAGGACGGGAGCGGCGCAGGAAGCCGTTGTTGTTGCGGATGTTGTTGGAGAACTGTGTCAGGCACTTGGTCGAGATAACCTCGAAATACGCGCCAGTTGCGTCGTCTTTGCGTTCTATCAAGGTCGCGGTGCAAACGTCGCCAAAAATGAAGTGGCAGTCACGATCGCGCCATTCCAGGTGGCCTGAACAAATCTCGGGGTTCACGACCAGAATGGAGCGGGCGGATCCAGACCGGATCATGTCGCTGGCGGCCTGAATGCCAAAGGTAGCGGAGGAGCACGCCACGTTCATGTCAAAGCCGAAACCGTTAATTCCTAACAAATTCTGAACCTCGATTGCGATGGCCGGATAAGCGCGTTCAAGGTTGGAGGCCGCGACGATCACCGCATCCACATCCGCCGCCGTCTTGCCAGCCTGCGCTAGCGCTTTGTTGCAGGCATCCACCGCCATTTCAGCCATCACACCGGGTTCGTCGTCGGAGCGTTGGCGCAGCTGAGGGTACATTATGTCAGGGTCCAGAATGCCAGACTTATTCAGCACGTAGCGTTGGTGAATACCGCTGGCCGCCACAATGAAATCGGAGCTGGAGTGCGCCATTTCGGTTATGTCACCAGCCGCAATTGCATCAGCATTTTCCGCGTTGAAATTGTCGGCGTAGGCGTTGAAGGCCACGACCAGTTCGTCGTTAGTGATTACCTCGGACGGGGTGAAAACGCCGGTACCTGAAATGACGGGTTGATGCATAACCTGCTCCTGAAAAATTTGACAAGATTGAAACCCGTCGGCCGCTACGGGTCAAGTGTTAACCCAGGGTTAATCACCGATGCTAGCGGTAAAAGATGTTGCCCCCGAACGTACCCAACCTTCTTAAGGTACCGAACCACCCCGGCGCCATTGTGCTTGCATGGAAGAATAACGCGCCGTTTGTGATGTCCTCGCCTCGATTGGTTAACAATGTGTTTGCGGTAACGTTGGCATTCGCGAGTGCGTGGGGTTCGTTATAGGTTAACGAACCGTTGCAGCGGTAGGAGAACTGGCAAGAACCGTTATACCTTTGATCCACCACACCACAGACGGTTGACGGAAACTGCGGGTCATTTGCGCGGTTCAGGATGACTTCTCCAACAGCACGCCGCCCGATTTCGCCTGTGCCGCGAGCCTCGAAATACAATGCTTCGGCAAGGCAGGCTTGAGCGTTTGTGCCGTATCCAACTGCGACCGGTTCAGGCTTGGAGCCGCACGCGGCTAGAAGTCCAAGGATTGGGATAAGCGTGAGTAGTCGACGTAATTTCATGTGGCGGTCCTGAAGATTCATCGCGACGTTTATAGGCGGTAATGCTGAAGATGTGAACGCGCGTTGGCATTAGGTGTTGCTGCCGTGAGGATATTCCGATTAATACAACCCAACGGCCCCTTAGCTCAGCTGGATAGAGCATCTGCCTTCTAAGCAGAATGTCGCAGGTTCGAGTCCTGCAGGGGTCACCATCCCTTTAGGTTATGCTTTGTGCGTTACACGCCATTGACACTTCGTAGGCAAATTCGCAGGTTACGGAATGAACGCAAATCACAATATTGCCGAGCGGCTGGCCAAGCGGCTTAAGGATACCCGGAAAAGCAAAGGGTTGAGCCTTGAGGCGACGGCTAAGCT
>JAGLUD010000289.1 GCA_023134935.1 Paracoccaceae bacterium
ATGCCGATTTAACCGGCTAGCAGTACTTCAGCGGCCGAGCGCGCCTCGGCCGTCACGCTATCGCCAGCCAACATCCGCGCGATTTCATCGACGCGTTCACCTGCATCAAGTGGGCGAACATCGGTTAACGTATTTTCCCCGTCATCAGATTTGGAAACTCGCCAATGGTGCCCGCCAAGGGCCGCCACTTGTGGCGAGTGTGTAACCACCAACACCTGCCCTCCGTCGGCCAAATTCGCAAGCCGACGCCCTACTGCGTCTGCAGTTGCGCCCCCGACTCCGCGATCGATCTCATCGAAAATCATGGTTAGCCCTGATGCGCGCGAGGTCAGGCAGACCTTCAGCGCAAGCAAGAACCGCGACAGCTCCCCGCCAGAGGCAATCTTGTTGATCGGTCCCGAAGGTGCGCCCGGGTTGGTCGCGACCTTGAACACCACACGATCCATACCTTCTGGACCTGGTTGATCGGCACCCGTGACTTCGGTCGTAAATTCAGCACGCTCCATTTTCAGCGGCGTCAATTCTGCCATCATCGCCATATCAAGACGCTCACCAGCCGCGCGGCGGTTCTGTGAAAGATCATCTGCTAGGGTGCCGTAGCGCTGTTCGGCCTTCGTTACCGCGTCCTGCAATTCAAGAATATGATCTGCGCCGGTATCAATCTCCACCAGTCGCGTCCGAAATTCCTCGGTAGTTTTTGCCAAATCATCCGGCAAAACATTGTGCTTTCGGGCTAATGCCCTGATCGCGAACAACCGTTCTTCCAGATGCTCCAACTCCGACGGATTGAAATCGAGCGCGGTCAGCGCATCTTCAATCCCGCGCTGTGCATCGGCCACTTCGGACAGTGCGCGCCCCAATGCCTCGACAGGTTCTTCCAGATGTCCACCAGCCTGCGGTGCGGCATCCTCCAACCAGCGAATAGCATCGGACATGGACCCTTCGGCCCCGTCCATTGAAACAGCATTAAACGCCTTCGAAACCCCCTCGCGGATGCGCGCAGCGGCCTGCATCAAGCGGCGCTGGGTGTCCAGCATTTCATCTTCGCCAACTTCCGGCGACAGTTCATCCAATTCAGCAACAGAATGGCGTAGGAATTCCGCATCACGTGAAGCTTCCTCAAGCTTGGTTTCAGCTTCAGCCAGGGCTTTACGCGCTGATGACAAATCCCGCCACGCGGACCGTACCGCTGCAACGTCCTCGTTAACACCGGCAAAACTATCCAGATGCGTCCGGTGGCCCTTAACATCGAGCAATCCTTTGTCATCGTTCTGACCGTGTATCTCGACCAATGTATCCGAGAGTGCGCGAAGCAATTCACCGGAACAAACCTTGTCGTTAATATACGCACGTTTACGCCCGTCTGGGCTGTTAGTGCGACGCAGGATCAAACCATCTTCTGCGGAATATCCTGCCTCCGACAAAATCGCGTGTGCCGGATGGCCAACATGCAAAGCGAACTCGGCCGTAACTTCGCCCTGCGCAGCACCTTGCCGAACGATGTCCGAGCGCCCGCGCCATCCAAGAACGAACCCCAGCGAGTCCAGTAAAATCGACTTACCCGCCCCTGTCTCGCCCGTAAGAACGTTCAGGCCGGACTGGAACTCCAGATCAAGGGATTCAATTAACAGAATATTACGGATTGATAGCGCATGGAGCATGTCTAGTTATCCCCCGACGCCACGGAAATCAGCCGCCGGACATCAATGCGGCCGCATCAAGCTGCCACGTGTTGCCCGGGTATTCCGCTGCCAATAACGCGGCCGCGGTTGCAGCCTCGACTGTCAGGCCAAGTGACAGGTACGCTTCCACCAGGCGGAACATTGCTTCAGGGCTTTGGGCGGTGATGCGATAATCTTTGACCACCACGCGGAAACGTTCGATCGCTGCCACGTAATGCCCGCGCTTCAGGTAATACCGCCCGATATCCATTTCTTTTCCGGCCAGCTGATTCAACGCAATTCCGAATTTGTCTTCCGCCAAGCGGGCATATTCTGTACCCGGATATGTTTCGATCAACTGGCTGAATATTTGCAAGGAGCGGAACGTGTTGCGTTGGTCCCGTTCCACATCAATAATCTGATCGTAATAAGACAAAGCGATCAAATACATCGCCAAAGGTGCCTCGGCCGTTGTTGGATAAAAGTCCAGGTACCGCGCAGCCGCTGCACGGCTTTCCGGATACATCTGTTCTTCGTGATAAGCCTTAGCAGCACCGATGATCGCGTATTTGGCTTCTACTGAATACGGGTGCAGACGTTCAACTTCGTTATAGTAATCAGCGGCATCTTCATAATCGCCCTTCGCCACTTCAGCCTCAGCCAATGTCATGATCTGCGTGATGGGCGTGCCTTCACTTACTTGCTCCGGTGCGCGGCCTGAACACGCGGCAACCAATAGAACCGAAATGAGCGCTACACCGCGGATACCTTGAAATACGCCTGACATACTAATCCTCGAAATTACGTGATTTCACGTCTGAAACCGTTTCCTTAGATCAAGGATTACCACAGGATTTTAGAAGGAAAAAGGATTCTTACTGAACAAACGGCGTGTAAGACGCTAAACCGCCAATTCCAGATCACTGTAGCTTAGGCCAACGCCGGGAAGTTGCGCTGATTGCTGTTCGTTTACTTCAACGATTTCGAACGAATCCGGTGCTGCAAAAACAGCGTGCAACAAAAGGTTAGTCATGCGGTGTCCCGCACGAACACCGTGGTAACGCCCAATCACTGGAACGCCTGCAAGGGCCAAATCCCCAAGTGCATCCAGCATTTTGTGGCGCACACATTCGTCTTCACGTCGATACCCTTCAGGGTTCAGAACATTGCCATCATCAATAACGATAGCATTGGCCAATGAACCGCCACGCGCCAAGCCAATCGATTTCATATATTCAACATCCGAGAACATGCAGAACGTACGGCAATTACTAAGCTCCCGCACAAAACTGCCGTTCTTCATGTTCAGAGAATGGTGCTGTTCGCCAATAGCTATATCCTCAAACGCAATCTCAAAATCAATTTCGAAGTCGTCGCTCGGAGAGAGTTCGGCAAAAGCATCCCCATCAGAGACAGAGACCGCCTTAAGTATGCGCAGCACTTTAACCGGCGCGCCTAATTCGACAACACCCACCGAAAGTATTTCCTTAACAAACCGTTCCGAACTACCGTCCATTATTGGCACTTCCGGTCCATCAATTTCAATAATTGCATTATGAACACCACAGCCCGCCAGAGCCGCCATTAGATGTTCAACCGTTGCGACTTCAACGCCGAAATTGTTTGAAAGACGCGTGCAGAGCTGCGTGTCATTCACCATATCAAACCGCGCAGGAATGCGATTATCTTTATCGGTGATATCGACACGCCGGAACTCAATACCAAAATCCGCTGGTGCTGGCATCACGCACAAGCGTGCCGGCCGGCCGGAGTGAAGCCCCGCACCTACCAGTATAATTGATGATTTCAGAGTCGCTTGCACGGCAAATTCCATGAGTAATACGTTAATGTCGAAGTAATACTGATTGACGTGCGGGGCAACTCAATCTTTGTGACGTTTTGCAACATCTGTATTGATCAGCCAAATCACGCCGATACAACAAAAAAACGGGCGCTTGAAATCCAAACGCCCGTCTTATTGAAAACATTGGGTATTAGTTAGCTTGGCGACGCAAGAATGCTGGGATCTCTACACGATCCAACTCTTCTTCGTTGACGTCCTCATAGGTCTGAACTTCTTGCTCGTGAAGCGGTGGCTGCTGGCGAACCGCAGCTACTTCGGAGTTTGGACCATGGCCTGTCATGCGATTAATCAGGTTGTTGATCGCAAAACGGCCCTGCTCTTCGGCGACCGGCTCTGCTTCGACCTGTGGCTCCTCTTCAACCACTGGAACCTTGGCTACCGCGGCACGAAGACGGCGTAACGCATCCACCGACGGGTCACTCACTTCAGAAATTTCAACAGTTTCATCAACCGGCGTGTCATCGAATAATGTCCCGAGACTTTCCTCTGAGCGATCAGCAACCACTTCTGCTGCGGGCGCTGGAACGGCAGGTGCAGGCGCGAATTCAGGCTCAGCAACTTCCGCTGGAGATTGATCTAAGACCAGTGGCTCTGCCATGCTACGACGTGGCGCGTGAACAGGGCTAACACCTTCGGCGATATCAATACCCGTCGCGACGACGGAAACGCGCATCACGCCTTCCATCGACGGATCGAGCGTCGAGCCAACGATGATATGGGCGTCTGCGTCCACTTCTTCACGAATACGGTTTGCCGCTTCATCAAGTTCAAACAAAGTAAGGTCGTGGCTGCCGGTGATGTTGATCAACACACCACGTGCACCGCGCAACGAAATCTCGTCCAGCAACGGGTTGGCGATCGCCTTCTCGGCGGCCTGAATAGCGCGATCTTCGCCAGAAGCCTCGCCAGTGCCCATCATCGCTTTGCCCATTTCGTCCATCACGGAACGTACATCGGCGAAGTCGAGGTTAATGATACCAGGGCGGATCATCAGGTCGGTCACCCCTTTGACGCCTTGGTAAAGAACATCGTCCGCCAGCGCGAAAGCCTCGGTGAACGTGGTTTTCTCGTTCGCAAGACGGAACAGGTTCTGATTTGGAATAATGATCAGTGTATCGACAACTTTTTGCAAAGCCGCCACACCTTCTTCAGCCTGACGCATCCG
>JAGLUD010000029.1 GCA_023134935.1 Paracoccaceae bacterium
TCCTTCAGCTCCGACATCAACAAAATGGGTCGCGTTCTGGCACTTGGCGGTTCCATGGACAAATTCGCCGCCAAACTAAAAGACCGCGACCGCGATGCAGGCGCTGGTTGGCAATATGTTTCCATCGACACACACGTAATCGGCATGATCATCCGCGGCGCAACGGGTCGCGAAATCCCTGAACTCATGGCCGAAAAACTACTTACACCTTTGGGGCTAGAGGTTGACCCCCTCTACCTAACCGACGGCAAAGGCGTGGCCTTCGTGCTGGGTGGATTGAACCTGCGCACCCGCGACTACGCCCGCTTCGGCCAGATGTTCGCGCAAGGCGGAATGTATAACGGCCAACAAGTCGTCCCTGCCGATTGGGTCGCCGATTCCACCGCCATCAGCGCCCCGACCGAGGCTGGCGAAACCCAATACGGCTTCCAGTGGTGGTTAGCAGAAGACGCCAAACCGGGTGAATACTTCGCCCGCGGGATTTACGGCCAGTACATCTATATCGACACCGACAACAACGTGGTGGTTGCCTCCAACGCCGCCGACCGTGAATTCGAGGAAGAGGGTTCGTTCGAGCAAAACCTCGCAATGTTCCGCGAGATTGCGGCCGAACTGCAATAACGAAGGTTCGCTGATGGAAAAAAACATTATTGAAGGGTATACAACTGCCGCACTTGAATTAATCCCTAGGTTCGAGGCGGTTTCACCGGAAATCCTCTTTGCCCCTATTGCACATCTTTTCCCGAGCGCCCCTGCTCAAATTGCTGATATAGGAGCGGGCACAGGAGCCGCCGCTGCATGGTTCGCAAACCATGGGCAACAGGTACTGGCAGTTGAACCAGTGGCCGATTTCCGAAAGGCCGGTAGGAGGCTTCACAAATCAAAACGCATCGAATGGCTTGATGACGCTCTTCCCGACCTTCCGCAAACATTAGCCCGAAGTGATACCTTTGACATAGTGCTGCTCAGCGCAGTATGGCATCATCTGGACTCCCGTCAGCGGCGGGCGGCCATGCCAAAGCTACAATCTTTGATCGCGCCAAAAGGATTGCTAGTCATCTCATTACGCAATGGCCCTGGTTCACCGAGCCGTCCATGTTATGAGTCACATCCAGAAGAGTTGGTCAGTCTGGCAAGAGCCGAAAATCTAAAACTTACATTCAAACAAGAGGCGGAATCTGTTCAGAAGGCAAACCGCTCTGCTGGTGTAACTTGGACATGGTTAGCGTTCTCGAAGGAACACAATACATGATGCTCTAGACGAGTCATCCTTTTAACCCATCCAAAAACGCTTCAACCTCGGCAGCAACAGGAATCGCCACCGCCGCGCCCACTTTGGTGACCTGAATAGCCGACGCCCCCGAAGCAAAGGTTAACGCATCCTTGGCTGATCGGCCCAGATCGAGTGCGGCCAGAAAGTACCCCAAAAACGTATCACCAGCGCCCGTTGTATCCACCGGATCAACCTTGAAGGCATCCACGGAAATTTCCTCACCACCGGTTTGCAGCGTTGCACCGTCCGCACCGCGCGTGATCAAAACCTGCGCAACCGGAAGGTCAGTCGCCAAAACGCCCAACGCCTCGGACAATTGCGCCGCCTCGATATGGTTAACTGCAAGTAAATCCGTAACGGGCAACATTGCAGCCGCCGCCTCAGCATCAAAAGGTGCCGCCGCATAGGCCACCCGCAAACCCTTCGCCTTAGCTGTCTTCGCCGCATAAACTCCGAGGTTGGTTTCGTTTTGCAACAACAACCAGTCACCCGCACCAGCGCCACTTAACGCTTCGTTAACCATCTCTTCGGTCAGCGCACGGTTGGCACCAGTAAACAAAACAATAACGTTTTCGGCTGCATCATCGACGTTAATAATCGCATGTCCCGTCGGTACATCAATGATCGACAGAAACCGCGTATCAACGCCTGCATCCGCCATCTGGTCAGCCAGCCAACCACCGTCAGCCCCGATTGCGCCGATATGAAACACCTGCCCACCAGCCTTTGCCACCGCAATAGACTGGTTCGCACCTTTGCCACCAAGCCCGCTGTTGAACGAGGTAGAGGCCAACGTTTCCCCCGGCTCCGGCAAATGCGGAACTCGGTAAACGTGGTCAATATTCACAGATCCAAGGTTATAAATCGCCATATCAGCCGACCTTACACGCGGCCATGATAGCCATGTTCAGAATGTCGTTAACGGTCGAGGTGTTGGAACAAATCTTAACCTGTTTATCGATTCCGGTCAGGATCGGTCCGATCACCGTCGCCCCACCCATTTCCTGCATCAGCTTCACCGAAATAGATGCGGAGTGCCGTGCCGGAACCACCAGAATGTTTGCCGGACCAGTCAAACGACAGAACGGGTAGTTCTTCATCACCTCTGGGTTCAAAGCCACATCAACGGTCATTTCGCCGTCATACTCGAAATCCACATTGCGCTTGTCCAAAACCTCGATCGCCATGGTCATTTTCTCAGCCCGTTCCGAACGCGGATACCCAAAAGTCGAGAAACTGGCCAACGCCACCCGAGGCTCCAGCCCCAGATCACGCGCCAAGGCAGCAGCACGTTCCGCGATATCCGCGAGGTCTTCTGCATCGGGCCATTCATGCACCAACGTATCAGCAATCAGCACCATACGGCCACCGGCTAGAACGGCGGTAATGCCTACCGCACCGCCCTCGGTCGAAGCATCGAAAACGTGGTTAATCTGGCTAAGAATTTGCGCCGATTTACGCGTAGCCCCCGTTACCATCCCATCAACATGGTCATGCGCCAGCATAAGCGACGCAAACACATGCCGATCCCGCGAGGCCAGAATATGGCAGTCACGCTGGTCAAAACCTTTACGTTGCAGGCGCTTATATAGGAAATCCTTGTATTCTTTCAGGTGCGTCGTGGTGGCTGCGTTAACCACTTCGATCTCGTCAATCGCTTCGGGCATTCCGGCTGCTTCAAGGAAGCCGGCAATTTCTTCAGGGCGCCCAACCACCACGGGTTGGCCCAGCCCTGCACGCCGATAGGCAACTGCCGCGCGTACAACACGGGCGTCATCGCCTTCGGCAAAAACTATTCGCGCATGCTCGCGTTTGGCCCGCACATTCAACGATTGCAAAATCGAAGCCGTCGGGTCGAGGCGTGCTTTAAGACTTAGCTCATAAGCCTCCATATCAATAATGGGGCGACGCGCGACACCTGTATCCATCCCAGCCTTAGCAACTGCTGGCGGGATAATGTAAATCAGGCGAGGATCGAACGGCGTTGGAATAATATAATCGCGTCCGAACGCTAGCTTTTTACCGTAAGCCAGCGCCACTTCGTCCGGCACATCTTCACGGGCCAAGGCTGCCAAAGCCTCGGCGCAGGCGATTTTCATCTCGTCGTTGATCGCACGGGCATGAATGTCCAAAGCACCACGGAACAGATACGGGAAGCCCAACACATTGTTAACTTGGTTAGGATAATCCGACCGCCCCGTTGCCACAATCGCATCCTCGCGAACGGCGTGGGCTTCTTCCGGTGTAATCTCCGGATCAGGGTTCGCCATGGCGAAAATCACCGGATCGGCGGCCATGCTTCTGACCATATCGGCCGTCACAGCACCCTTAACAGACACACCGATAAACACGTCAGCGTTATCCATCGCCTCGTCCAAAGTTCGGGATTCAGTGTTGGCTGCGTGCGCCGACTTCCACTGGTTCATCCCCTCGGTTCGGCCCTGATAAATCACGCCCTTGGTATCGCAAACAAGACAGTTGTCATGCTTGGCACCCATGGATTTCATCAGCTCCACACAAGCAATTCCCGCAGCACCCGCGCCGTTAACCACAATCCGGCAGTCCTCGATTTTCTTGCCGGAGATATGCAACGCATTGATCAGCCCCGCCGCACAGATCACGGCCGTGCCGTGCTGGTCGTCGTGGAAGACAGGGATGTCCATCTCTTCCTTAAGGCGCTGTTCGATGATGAAACATTCCGGCGCCTTGATGTCCTCAAGGTTAATGCCGCCAAAACTTGGCCCCATCAGGCGAACGGCGTTAATGATTTCATCGGGGTCTTGGGTGTCCAGCTCGATGTCTATGGCATTAACGTCTGCGAAACGTTTGAACAGAACCGCCTTACCCTCCATCACGGGCTTGGACGCCAGCGCCCCCAGATTTCCCATCCCCAGAATGGCCGAACCATTAGAAATTACCGCTACCAAATTACCCTTGGTGGTGTAGTCATACGCAAGCGCCGGATCGTCCGCGATCGCCTGAACGGGCGCCGCAACACCGGGCGAATATGCCAGCGACAAATCCCGCTGCGTGGCCATCGCGGTAGAGGCGTTAATCTCGATTTTCCCGGGCGTAGGTTCACGGTGATAGGCAAGCGCCTCTTCGTCGGTGACTTTGGTACTGTCGGACATGTTTCTGCTTTCGGGCTTAAGATTAGTTAAGCAAACCTTACGCAGAGTCCGATCCGACTACAACCTACCCGCCGCCAATAAGAATCCCGACGGCCAGCACCAATCCACCGCCCAGAACGACCTGAAAAATGGCCTTGCTGAACGAGGTTTCCATATACCTGTTTTGAATCCACGCGATCGCCCAAAGTTCGACAAATACG
The DNA here is from genome assembly GCA_023134935.1 of Paracoccaceae bacterium. Classification (GTDB taxonomy): domain Bacteria; phylum Pseudomonadota; class Alphaproteobacteria; order Rhodobacterales; family Rhodobacteraceae; genus NORP23. The sequence continues at coordinate 4,605 of JAGLUD010000029.1, forward strand.
ACGAAGAACGCGATAAACGTCGCGGTCCAGAAGTCCGCAATCAGATACGGCAACGCGTGGCCTAGGCCACCTAGCGTCGTCATAATCCCCGATGCCAACCCACGTTTCCACGGCGCTCCTCGTCCCGAAATCACGCCGTCATCATGCGCTGCCTCGGTGAACCCCATCGAAATTCCGGCTCCGAGCGATGCTGCCAGACCAACCAACAACGTAGTGTGCGGGTCTTGCGTCGCAAACGCCGTAGCAAATATCGGTGCCAGCGTCGAAACCGAGCCATCCATAAGCCCAGCTAAACCCGGCTGCACCCACGTCAGCACAAACTGACGGTGCGCTGTGGCTTTTTCAACGTCGCCTTCGCCCGATTCCAGATCGACAGACATACGGGCCGCGGACTGTTCATGTTGTCCTTCGGCCTCGGCCAGATCACCCAACAACTTCCGCGTTGCCGGATCAGACGATCGCCCCGCGGCGGTCAGGTAAAAATTCTGCGCGTCACGCTCCATCTTTTGCGCTTCTTCGCGGATACGTTCCAAGCCAAGGTTTTGCACAAGCCAGACAGGGCTGCGGTTGTAATACCCCGCCACGTGTTCGCGCCGGATCAACGGGATCACTTCACCAAAACGAGTGGTGAATGCATCAATCAACATCTTGCGATGCTCATTTTCCTCAACCGCCATCTCGTCGAATACCGAAGCTGTCGCCGGATATTCTTCACGCAGTTCCTGCGCATAAGTCGCATAAATCCGCGCGTCGTCCTCTTCAGAAGAGATCGCGAGCGCAAGCACTTCGGCCTCCGACAGGTCTTTGAAATTACGGCGGTTCGTGAATGATTGTAGCATAGCTCACCTCTTTGGAATGATTCTAAAGTAATACGTTGCTCACCTTACTGCAAGCGGTTCCACAAACCGTTTCGGCATGCTAGAAATTCCGAACCACCAACGCTTGGGGACTGCATCGCACATGGCTGCTAAAGACAATACGATCACGCCCATGATGGCGCAGTATCTTGAGATCAAGGCACGGTATCCAGACGCGCTGCTGTTCTACCGCATGGGTGATTTCTACGAGATGTTTTTCGATGACGCCGTCGCCGCGGCAGCTGCGTTGGACATCGCGTTAACCAAACGCGGCAAGCATGAGGGCAAGGACATCGCCATGTGTGGCGTTCCCCACCATGCCGCCGAAGGGTATCTGTTGACGCTGATCCGCAAAGGTTTTCGCGTTGCGGTCACCGAACAAATGGAAAGCCCCGCCGAGGCTAAAAAGCGTGGTTACAAGGCGATTGTTAAACGCGATGTGACCCGTCTGGTAACCCCCGGAACGCTGACCGAAGATTCTTTGCTAGACGCCCGCGCCCATAACTACCTCGCCGCCATCGCGGATGTGCGCGGCGAAATGGCGATAAGCTGGGTGGATGTATCCACCGGCGATTTTCACGTCGCACCCATAACGCGCGTAACGCTTGGCCCAACCCTCGCGCGCCTAGCCCCACGCGAAGTGTTGGTGGCAGAATCCATCGCAGAAAACCTGCGCGAAACGATCGAAGAAGCAGCCGCATCGCTAACGCCACTCTCCGCCGCCAGCTTTGACTCCACAGCTGCTGAAGGCCGTCTGACAGACCTGTTCAAAATAAAATCCCTCGATGCATTCGGTAATTTTGAACGATCCGAAATTGCCGCCATGGGCGCCATCGTTGATTACCTCGACATCACTCAACGCGGAAAACTGCCACTGCTGCGCCCACCCTTCAAAGAAAGCCAAGGCGGAGCGGTCCAGATCGACGCCGCCACCCGCCGCAACCTTGAACTAACACGCAATCTGTCAGGCGAACGCCAAGGTTCGCTGTTGGCGACCATAGATCGGACAGTCACAGGCGGCGGCGCACGACTTTTAGGGGTTCGCCTAACCAGCCCCTCAACCGACCTGAAAACCATCAACGCCCGCCACGACGCCGTCGCGCATTTCGTCGAAAACCGCGCTTTGGCCGAAGATACCCGCGAAACCTTGCGCCAAGCCCCCGACATGGAACGCGCCCTCTCGCGCATCGCCTTAGACCGAGGTGGCCCCCGTGACATCGCCGCGCTACGCAGCGGACTCGCCCAAGCGGGGGCGTTATCGGCATCGCTCACTGGCTCCTTGCCGGACGTATTGCAACGCTCTGCCAACGATATGACGGGCCACGAAGAACTGGTGGAATTGCTGGACCACGCCCTGATCGCCGAACCTCCACTACTAGCCCGCGACGGTGGATTCGTCGCCGCAGGGTTCAACGAAGAACTGGACGAAGCCCGTAAACTACGCGACGAAGGCCGCAGCGTTATCGCCGCTATGCAGGCTGAATATGCGGCGCTGACAGGCATCACCTCGATTAAAATCAAACACAACAACGTGCTGGGGTATTTCGTCGAAACCCCCGCCAGCCACGCCGAAAAGATGTTGTCCGAACCCCTGTCCGAGACGTTTATCCACCGTCAAACGACCGCCAACCAAGTGCGGTTCACCACGGTCCCCCTTTCCGAAATGGAAACCAAAATCCTGAACGCAGGCGGACGGGCGCTGGGAATCGAGAAAGACATATTCGCCATCCTGCGCGCTGCCATCATGGAACAAGCCGCCAAAATCGCCCAAGCCGCTAAAGCCTTGGCAGAAACGGACCTCTCCGCTGCGCTGGCCGATATCGCTGTAGGCGAAAACTGGACACGACCACAAATGGACGCCTCGCGTGCGTTTGTGATTCAAGGCGGTCGCCATCCCGTTGTCGAACAAGCCCTTCGCCGTTCGGGCGAGTCCTTCGTGGCCAACGATTGCGACCTAACCGCTGGCGAAGAAAAAAGTCGCCCCGTTTGGTTGCTAACCGGCCCAAACATGGCAGGTAAATCAACATTCCTTCGCCAAAACGCCTTGATTGCCTTGCTGGCACAGATGGGCGCATACGTCCCTGCCGCCAAAGCCCACATCGGCGTAATCGACCAACTATTCTCTCGCGTCGGCGCGGCAGACGACCTCGCCCGTGGACGCTCAACCTTCATGGTAGAAATGGTCGAAACCGCCGCCATTCTTAACCAAGCAGGCGACCGCGCACTAGTTATCCTCGACGAAATTGGTCGCGGAACGGCAACCTACGATGGCCTTTCCATCGCATGGGCAACCCTCGAACACCTCCACGACGTCAACCATTGTCGGACGCTGTTCGCGACGCATTACCATGAACTCTCAGCGCTAACCGCCAAGCTCTCCGGCTTGAAAAACGCCACCGTAACCGTGCGCGAATGGGAGGGTGACGTGATCTTCCTCCACGAAGTGCGCGACGGCGCAGCCGACCGATCATACGGCGTTCAAGTCGCCAAACTCGCCGGCCTTCCCCCCGCAGTGGTCGAGCGCGCCCGCACCGTTCTCGATGCGCTAGAACAAGGGGACCGCGACGGGGGCGGCAAAGCCGAGACCCTTATCGACGACCTCCCCCTATTCAGCGCAACCGCCGCGCCCATCGCACGGCCGCCGAAACCGTCCGAAATCGAAGACCGTTTACGCGACATCCACCCAGATGAACTGACCGCCCGCGAGGCCCTCGCACTGGTGTATTCCTTGCGCGAAATGCTGGACGAATAATGCCGGACACCCCGCAAATCGAGGTCAGCGTAGTCGGCAGCATCGCCGCAATCCCTGCCACCGATTGGGACGGTTGCACAGACGGACAAGACCCGTTCACATCTCACCGTTTCTTACTGGCATTGGAAGAAAGCGGTTCCGTCGGCGATGGCACAGGATGGGCACCTCGCCACCTGATCGCGAAATCAAACGGCGAAATCATCGGAATAATGCCGCTTTACGCCAAAGGTCATTCCCAAGGCGAATACGTCTTCGATTTCGCCTGGGCGGGCGCATATGAACGCGCTGGCGGGCGGTATTACCCGAAACTTCAATGCGCCGTGCCCTTCACGCCTGCAACAGGCCGCCGATTGCTCGTAAAACCCGAACATGCGGAACTCGCCCGCGGCGCATTAATCACCGCCGCCATCCAAATTGCCGAAGAAAACCACGTTTCGTCCTTCCACATCACGTTTTGCACTGAAGAAGAATACGATCTCGGCCCGAAATACGGCTTGATGCAGCGGACCGGCCAACAATTCCATTGGGAAAACGACGGTTACGAAGATTTCGACGCGTTCCTCGCCAAACTTTCCAGTCGCAAACGCAAGATGATCCGCAAGGAACGCCGTGAAGCGCAAGCCTTCGGCGGCGAGATCATCCAGCTGACCGGCGATCAAATCCAACCCGAACACTGGGACGCCTTCTGGCAATTCTACCAAGACACCGGCGCACGGAAGTGGGGCACCCCGTACCTGACCCGCGAATTCTTCGACATCGCACAGCGAACTCTTCGGGACGACATCCTGCTGGTTTTGGCCACGCGGGACGGCCGCTACATCGCGGGCGCACTGAATTTCATAGGCGGCGAAACCCTGTTCGGTCGCTACTGGGGCTGTGCCGAAGATCACCGCTATCTGCATTTTGAACTGTGCTATTACCAAGCCATCGACTACGCCATTGAACACCAGATGGCCCGCGTCGAGGCTGGCGCCCAAGGCGAGCACAAACTCGCACGCGGCTATATGCCTAGCCCGGTTTATTCCCTACACTGGATCGGAGATGAAGGATTTGAAAGCGCCGTTAACCAATTCTTAACTGACGAACGCGCAGCTGTGGACGAAGATATAGAGTTTCTCGCCGCCATCGGCCCCTTCAAGAAATCAGAGGATTAACAATGCTTTCACCACCCTTAACAAATGATGAACGCGCCGAATTCCTGCCAGAACTCCAAGCCGCCGGATGGACATTGCAATCTGACCGCGACGCCCTGAAAAGGACTTTCGAGTTCAAGAATTTCATCGAGGCATTCGGCTGGATGTCCCAAAT
>JAGLUD010000290.1 GCA_023134935.1 Paracoccaceae bacterium
AACAGCCCCTCAGTGCCCAAACTGCCATACACTTCGTCGGTCGAGATGTGATGGAAGCGAAAACCTTCCGGTTTCCCCTCGGCGTTCCAGAAGGACCGCGCGGCCTCCAGCATATTATAGGTGCCGCTAATGTTGGTCTCGATAAACGCCGCAGGGCCGTCGATGGAGCGATCCACATGGGATTCAGCTGCCAGATGCAACACCGCGTCGGGCTTATGCTTTGTGAAAACCCGTTGCAGCGCATCGGCGTTGCGAATGTCGGTATGCTCAAAGGTGTAAAGCGGGCTGTCGGCGACGCTTGCGACATTATCCAGACAGGCCGCATAGGTTAGCGCGTCAAGGTTAACGACGTGATGCCCAGCGTTAACGGCTTGGCGCACAACGGCAGAGCCGATGAATCCCGCACCCCCGGTGACCAGCAGCTTCATTTAGTGACCTCGTAGGTAAACGGGCTATCAAAGTCTTTTAACAATGGCGCGGCAGCGTCTTTTTCTGACAGCACTGCCTCATCGGGTGAAAAACCCCAGTCGATGCCAATATCCGGGTCGTCAAACCGAATAGCGCCGTCACATTCAGGGGCGTAATAGTCCGAGCATTTGTAAAGAATTTCGGTATCCGGCTCCAAGGTTACGAATCCGTGCAGGAACCCCTTGGGGATTAACAACTGCTTGCCGTTTTCGGCTGACAGTTCCACCGCGACCCATTCACCATAACTCGGCGAGCCTTTGCGGATATCCACCGCCACATCCAGCAACCGCCCACGTCCGCAACGCACCAATTTGTCCTGCGCATGAGGTGGGGATTGGAAGTGCAACCCTCGCACAGTGCCAACTTCGCGTGAAAGGGATTGATTGTCCTGCACGAAATCAATGTTGATGCCGCGATCGCCAAGCAACTGTGCATTCCACGTTTCGCTAAAAAACCCGCGGCTGTCGCCATGTCGCGGCGGGGTGATTAGTAGAACGTTAGGCATTTTTGATTTTTCAATCACTATTCAGACTTTCAGTAATGCCGATAAGGTTTTTAGTAGGGCGTTCCCTTCCCACTTTCGCTTAAATATTTTGATCGTGCAACGCTGAACAGGTGTTGTTGTCTAGCTTTTTGTGCGAGCTGACCGTTAGAAACCTAATACAATATTGGTTTGGTGCTTTGTAATTCCATCTTTAGTTTTTTGCTCGCAGTTGTCGGGGAGGCATCATGGAAATGAAAAGTCAGTGTCGTCCGAAGGTATATTGCATTGGCTGTTGGGGCCGGGTTTCACCATTACTGGACGTTCGAGTTGGAGGTCCAGCGTTATCGGCCAATTGAGTCGGGGGTGGGTTAAATGGGTTGTGAAATTACTACATATTATCAATAGGTTAGACGTGTTTTGGGGTGTGTGATACAACTTTAGGGTGTAATTGGGTTCGTTTCGAAATTTGAAGCATTTTTCATCCAATGATCAAAAGCTCTCTCCCGCTCAACCTCAGCGGCTCTTCGGTAGCGACGCATCAAGTTTGAACGCTTGGCAATATATTTTGGATCGCCTGGATCGGTATCAACCAGCAAACGCACAATGGCCATATGGAGGGGAAACTCTTCCCGGGTCATACTTCCATAAATTGCCTTTGGGTCTGCCTTTTCAGGATCGGTTATTGTCAGCATTAAATTTTCCACAATAGCTCTCTTTCCAGGGCCATGGAAAATTTTTACTTTCTGCCAGCCCGTCTCCTGCGCTTCTTTCAAGGGTTCCATTACCCCCTGAAGGGCGCCCTCAAGGCGCGCCTCAGCAATTGCCAATCTGTAGGCCGCTTGGTCTATTTCCCCCTCAAGCGGGAAAGAAGACTGCCCTGTGATTGCCGCGTACCAGGCATGAACACGGTCCATGTCTGGTTGGGAATTTAAGCCATGCGATCTGCGGTTTTGCGCAGATCGTGCGCGACCCTTAGCGCTGCGCGGTCCAGTGCTATATTGCGCGTTACGCCGATTGGCGGAGATCTGGGCTGGTGTGGCCATTACTCGCCTAGAACCTCCGCTTCCTCAATCGGTTTTCTGCGTGCGGCTTTTAATGCATCAAAGTCCTTAAGAAGGAGCCGGCGCCGACTATCGATTTCTGCTTTGCGGAACTCAAGAAGATCAAAAAGGACAATTTCCTCTGAATATGCGAGGGCCGTGATTTCTCCTAAGGAAATACCGAGTAGGCTCAGTTTTTTCAGCGCCTTTTCGCGATTCTTATCCTGAGGATCGAAGAGAGCGATCGCCATAATCTCAGTCGTTTTTGAAATACCGCCATGTTTGTTAGAAGCGGCCTCACCTGCGTTAAGGACACCCGCCGCAATTACTCTGGCCCTGGATTTTAGAAAATCCGCGATAAGCCCCTCATAACGAAACAACTCCCATTCCAACATGACTAACCTGTCGACAAGCAATCGCTGGTACATTGTCTGGGGACAAAGCTCATCTAAAAGTCCATCTCTCAGGCTTTGATACTGCATAGGATCTTCGCCGGGCCACAAGACGGGTTCTGGGGAAAAATCTTCTATCTCT
>JAGLUD010000291.1 GCA_023134935.1 Paracoccaceae bacterium
TGGGTCGGGTTGACGACAATCACGTCAGCTTTGGGAACATCCAACAGCATCCGGTTGGTGGCAATTTCACGCCCACGCTGGCGACGTTGGGCTTTGGTATGAGGGTCACCTTCGGCTTCCTTTCCCTCGTCTTTCAGGTCTTGGAAGGACATACGCAGTTTTTTCTGATGATTGAATTTCTGCCATAACAGGTCGCCAATTCCGACGAGGACTGCAAGAACACAAATGACTGTTAGCAGATCAATCAGCACCTCCATCATCATGCCCGCCATGGCGACGGGGGAAGAATGGGCGAGGCCGATGATCTCGTCAAACTTGCCGCGTAGATAGGAAACTACCACTAGCGATACGGCGAACATTTTGACGAAAGTTTTCGCGAATTCGACCATACCCGACGTGCCAAATTTGTTTTTGGCCCCCGCGATCGGAGATATCCTGTTGAGCTTCGGGGCTAGCTTGCCGGGTGCAACGATGATCGCTTGTTGGCCGATTAGCGAAAGGATTGCCGCCGCGAAGGGCAGAGCGAACAACGGGGCGAGCGCCGCAAGGATTGATATCATGATTGAGCCAGACAGGCGCAGCCCTCCGGGGCCGAGAATCTTATCTAACAGCAAGTCGGGCGAAGACAGAAATATCGTTAATTTGCTGGCAGCGGTGCTGATGGCATCGCCACCAGTAGCCAGAATGGCGATCAGGAACCCCAGATAAATCACTGCGACGGTCAGGTCATTGGATTTGGCGATGTCACCTTTCTTGCGAGCATCCTCCAACTTCTTTGGGGTTGGATCGTGGGTCTTTTCGCCGCTATCGTCATCACCCGCCATCAGGGCATACCCAGCGGATTTGCCAGAACCAAGTCCATATGACCGTTCCAGAAATCCAGCAAAACCGGCGAGGCGAGCAGAAGCAACAGGATTGCGCCAGCGGTAATTGCAGGTGCGCCAATGAAGGCCACCATCAGTGATGGCATCGCGCGGTTAATGGCGCCAAGACCGATGTTATATGCAAAGGACGCGACGATAAACGGTGATGCCAGCGTTAATGCCAACGCGAAGGCAGAGGCGACGTGGGCGGTGCCCCATTCGGCGGCATCCCGTCCGGTGGGGAAAAATCCAGGCGGCATTATTTCGTAAGACGAGATCATGGCGAGTGCGGCTTTGACATGAAGACCGGAAACCAGCACCAACGTCAAACCTGCCATGACGAGGATATTGCCGATTGCCGGCATTGGGTCCGGTGTTGCACCGGATCCCGCGACTTGTGCGATGGAAGTGCTTTGGGCGGCAATGGAACCAGCCAATTGCAGGGCCATAACGATTAGGCGAATCGAGATGCCGATCATGAGGCCGATGGCGGATTCGGTTAGCATTAACATGGGCATGGCTTGCAGGCTGATGTTGAAAGCGGGGGAAACAATGGGCCAAACGATGGCAGTGAATGCTAGGGCGACCAGCAGGCGGATGCGCATAGGGATGCTTTGCTCGCCAAATCCGGGAAGTAATGCAGTAACGGATCCGACGCGCATTAGCACAAGGAATGCGCTGACCAAGGCGGGCTCGCTGAAGTTCAATATTTGGGCGAGGGCCTCCAAATTCTAGGCGACACCGACGAGCGCGGGCTTGGAGTTGGTGCCTATTTCCTCGAAGGAAAAAACGGGGTTTCGGATCCCTTTGGACATCAGGACCGTTTGCACGAACCGCCTGCGACGGGTGGAAGTGACGACAGCGGGATACCGTCCGTTTCCGCTGGCTTTGCCAATTTTTTCTGC
>JAGLUD010000292.1 GCA_023134935.1 Paracoccaceae bacterium
TATCTTCCCCCGATGGATGTCGTTGCCGAAGAGACCATAATGTGGTCCGAGGAAGCCGAAGAGATGATCAATCGCGCCCCTGATTTCGTGCGCGGCATCGCGCGGACGGGCGTTATCCGCCAAGCGCAAGCCGAGGGTCACACCTATATCACCACGCGGTTCGTCGAAGCGGTGATGAAAACGATGATGCCTGGCGCGAAACCTGACGAAAATCGCACCCCTCAGCAGTTTGACCGTCTTGATTGGTCCAGCGATGCACGTGCGGTGGTTGATAAGATCGAAGATAGTTTCGTGCGAGAAAACATCAGCCTACGGGCCGAGAAATCTGCACGTCGTGACGCCAGTTCGATCGTTAAACCCGAACACGTAGAACCGTTTATGGATGATTTCACGCCGACCGAGAGCGCATCCGATATCGTTTGGCTTGCCGCATCCTTGGCCCGCCTTAACCGTGTTCCCGAAGCTTTCCGCGATCAGGTTCGCACCAGCATAGAGCGTTTCGCGCGCAAAGAAGGTGCCACTGAAATTGGTGGTGATTTGGCGGACAAAGCTTTCGCGGCCTCGCGTGAACATATGTGCCCTGTCGATCACACAGAGGGCAGCAACTAGGCCATGAAAGACAAAGCCGAAGCACCATATCTGATTGCGTTGAACCTGACCGAGCGTTGTAATTTGGCGTGCGATCACTGCTATCTGGATGCCAAAATTCTGAAAGAGGGTGCAACGGATGAATTAGCGACGGCCGAGATCAAGACAGTTCTGGATGATATCGCCACCGTTGGTCCTGAAGCGATGGTGGTGTTGACGGGTGGGGAACCCCTGTTGCGCAAAGATATCGAAGAACTGGCAAGCCACGCGACCAGCTTGGGCTTGATGGTCGTGGTTGGTACGAACGGTGTGCTGTTAAAGCCGGAGCGCATTCGCCAATTGCAGGATGCTGGCGTTGCCGGAGTGGGGATCTCGGTCGACTCGCTGAACCCTGAACAACACGATGCGTTTCGTGGCCGCAAGGGTGCTTGGGTCAAAACCATGGCAGCGATTGATGCTTGCGTTAAGGCTGAAATGCCATTCCAGCTGCATTTTTCCGCCACGGACGAAACTGCAAATGAAATCGACGATATGGTCGCTTTCGCGCGGGATTCAGGGGCGATGGTGTTGAACGTATTCTTCATGGTCTGCACGGGTCGTGGCGAAAAGTATTCGGGCATTTCGCCTGAAAAGTACGAGGCCGTTCTGCGCCGCGTGGCCGAGGCTGCCCGCAACGAAAAACGCCTAATGGTTCGGGCAAAATGCGCACCCCACTTCAAGCGTATCGCAATAGAAATGGACCCTGAGTGGCCGATAACCTCGGCGCACGGATATGATGCCGGTGGGTGTATTGCGGCCACGCGGTATGCGCGGATTACTCCGAATGGGAATGTAACCCCTTGCCCTTTCATGGAAAATTCGGTTGGTTCAGTTCGCGAGAAACCGTTTTCGGAAATCTGGAATGACGCACCGGTGCTGCGTGAATTGCGCGCCCCTAAACTTGAAGGGCGATGCGGAGCCTGTGAATA
>JAGLUD010000293.1 GCA_023134935.1 Paracoccaceae bacterium
CGATTGAGGCGTCATGCAAGCCTGTATCTGGCGTTAATCGTCATGGGTGCAGTTTGGGGCGCAGTCTTTCCGATAACAAAAATCGCGGTTTCGACGGGCTATCAAGCCTACGGTATTATTGTCTGGCAGTCGGTGATCGGGATTGTGTTGTCGGGCGGCATTACGCTTTGGCGCGGTAACAGGTTACCGTTCTCGAAGGAGTACATGTGGCTGTTTGCCGGGATTGCGTTTTTTGGTTCGCTGGCGCCGAATTATTTTTCGTATACCGCAACGGCGCATTTACCTGCTGGGATCATATCGATCGTCATTGCGCTGGTGCCGTTGTTTGCCATGCCCATTTCGCTGGCAATGGGATACGAGACGCCATCGGTTATCCGCTTTACAGGCGCGGCCTTCGGGGCCGTTGCGATCGTCTTGATCGCGGGGCCAAGCGCGAGTTTGCCGGACCCCTCCAAAGTTGGATACCTGTTCTTAGCCTTGTTCGCTCCGCTGTTTTACGGGGTCGAGGGTAATTTCATGACGTGGTACGGCCCGCGTGGACTCGATCCCGTGCAGATACTATTCGGGGCGTCTGTTATCGGGCTTCTTGTGTCCGTGCCGATCGCACTTGGGTTTGACCAATTTATTACGCCATTCCAGCCATGGAGCGCGCAAGAGTGGGCGATATTTATTGCCGCCATCTTAAACTGGGGCGCCTACGTCGGGTTTGTCTGGCTGATCGGGCGGGCAGGGCCGGTGTTTTCTTCGCAAGTGGCATATCTGGTCACCGCGTGGGGCGTGGTCTGGTCGATGCTGTTCCTTGGCGAAAGATATTCAATCTGGGTCTGGGCGGCGTTTGTGTTGATGCTGATCGGGGTTCTACTGGTACAGCCGCGTGAAACGGTGAAAGAATGAGCATTCCGTTGCGGAATCTGTACCTGGCTTTGTTCATCATGGGGGCCTCGTGGGGCGTGTCGCCCGTGCTTGTGAAAATTGCGGTTAGTGCGGGGCATCACCCATTCGGCCTGATCGTTTGGACCAATCTGGTTAGCGTTATCATGTCTGGTGTGGTGACCTTCGCACGAGGGCGACGTTTGCCTATCACTGTCCCGCATTTGAAGTTGTACATCGGGGTTTCACTGCTAGGCGCAGTTATCCCGAACCTGTTGAATTTCACCGCTGCTGCGCATTTGCCTGCGGGTATTATGGCTATCCTGATCGCCCTAGTGCCCATGTTCGCCATGCCGATCGCACTGGCGATGGGGTTCGAGAAACCCTCGCTTATCCGGTTCCTTGGCGCGCTCTGTGGAGCAATTGCAATTATCCTGATCGTGGGGCCGGACACAGGGTTGCCGGACGCTAGCAAAGTTGGGTTCGTGTTTATCGCCCTTGGTGCCTCGTTATGCTATGGCGGTGAGGGGAATTTCCTTACCTGGTTCGGGATGCAGGGGCTGGACCCTGTGCAGGTATTGTTCGGCGCCTCGCTGGTTGGGCTGATGATCGCTGTGCCGTTGGCAGGTCTGACGGGCAGCTTGATACCGCTTGATAATCTAGGCGCGCCTGAGTTGGCGCTTGTCTCCGCCTCGGTCATCAGTTGGGGAACCTATGCGACCTACATCTGGGTGATCGACAAAGCGGGGCCTGTGTTTGCATCGCAAGTGGCTTATCTGGTGACAGGATTTGGCGTAATCTGGGCAATGTTGTTGCTAGGCGAGCGTTATTCGATTTGGGTCTGGATGGCATTTGCGCTTATGCTTGTCGGGATCGCCATGGTAAAACCACACAAATCTAAATAGGAGGGCGCGTTGCCCGAGTTCCTGACCATAGACCCGATGCCCGCCATCATCAGCCTGACCGTTGTCGGCCTGATGTTTGTGCTATTCATCCGCGAAACATACCCAACCGAGGTCGTCGCCATTGGCGGTGTTGCGGTTTTGCTGGTCTCTGGCGTGTTGCCAATCGCTGATTTGCAGGCGGTGTTTTCCAACCCCGCACCGTGGACGATCGCCGCGATGTTTATCATTTCTGGCGGGTTGGTGCGAACAGGCGCATTGAATGCGCTGACAGGGATGGTGTCACGCTATGCGGAAAGCCAACCCAAGATAGTCGTCGCGACCTTGGCGATTTTCACCGTTATCGCCTCGGCGTTTATGAACAATACGCCCGTGGTGGTGTTGATGATTCCGGTCACCGTTTCGCTAGCGAGAAAGATGGGGGTAGCGTCGTCCAAACTACTGATACCGCTGTCCTATACTGCAATCTTGGGGGGGATGTTAACGTTGATCGGGACGTCCACCAACCTATTGGTTGACGGTGTCGCCACCGCACAGGGGTTGGAGCCGTTCAGTCTGTTCGAAGTGACCCCAATGGCCATTATTCTGGTGACGTTTGGTGGCATATATATTCGCTTTCTTAGCCCGTGGTTGCTGCCGGACCGAAGCTCCATGAGCGATCTGTTGGTTAACAAAAAACAAATGAAGTTTTTCACCGAGGTGGCGGTGCCGCCCGGTTCGTCGCTGATTGGCCAACCTGTCCAGAAGGTAGCAACATTCAAACGCCCAGGCATGCGCCTGATTGATGTACTACGCGAGAATGAATCGCTGCGTCGCAGGCTAAATACAGTGACATTGGAGGCTGGAGACCGCGTCGTTCTTCGCACGGGCGTGGACGAACTGTTGGGCCTGAAAGACAGTCGCAAAGTTGATATGGTTGACCAACTCTCGACCCGTAAAACCAC
>JAGLUD010000294.1 GCA_023134935.1 Paracoccaceae bacterium
CGGTACGGCGTTTACCCTTTGGCCGTGCATCGACGGAACCAGAATATAGGCAACCAACTGGACGAAATTATCGTTCGGGTAGGTGACACTTTACTGCTTGAAGGCGTTGCCGAGGATATCCACCGCATGGCGCAGGATGAACAATTGGTGGAGCTCTCAGCGCCATCAGAACGCCCATATCGCCGTCGTCACGCGCCGGTCGTGTTTTGCGTTCTAACGGGTGTGGTGGTGCTGGCGGCACTTGGCGTGGCCTCGATTTTCGCGTTGGCCGTAATTGGCGTGGCCATCGTACTGTTAACACGCTGCATTGATGCAGAAGAGGCGTTTGGATTTGTGGATGGTCGTTTGCTGGCGCTGATTTTCGCGATGCTGGCCATCGGTGCTGCCCTGCAAAGTTCCGGCGCCGTCGCATTGATTGCCGAAAACCTTGCGCCATATCTGATGGGCCTGCCCGCACCGCTGTTGATCTGGGGGATATATCTGCTGACGTCCGTTATGACCGAATTGGTTTCAAACAACGCCGTCGCAGTGGTGGTGACCCCGATTGCGATTGGGCTTGCTGCCTCACTTGGTGTGGACCCGCGGCCATTAGTGGTGGCGGTGATGGTCGCAGCCTCCGCCAGTTTTGCAACACCGATCGGGTATCAGACAAACACGCTGGTTTACGGGCCGGGGGGGTATAAGTTTACGGATTTCATGCGGATAGGGATTCCGCTGAACTTGTCGATCGGAATACTGGCGAGCCTTCTGATACCGGTTTTCTGGCCTTTGTAACGGCGTTATTGAGTATTTGGGAAAAAGAGAAGTTTGGGGGTGGGCCTGCGCAGGCTGCTGTCATATACAGGCGAAAAGTAGTATTTTTGCGGAGAATATCATGGCTGGCCACTCTAAATGGGCGAATATTCAACATCGTAAGGGACGCCAAGACGCGGCGCGCTCGAAGGTGTTTTCCAAACTGGCTAAAGAAATTACGGTTGCTGCCAAGATGGGTGACCCGGATATCGATAAAAACCCGCGTCTGCGGATGGCTGTTAAAGAAGCCAAAAAGCTTTCAGTGCCAAAAGATGTGATTGAGCGTGCGATCAAGAAATCGCAGGCCGGCGATGGCGACAACTACGACGAAATCCGGTATGAAGGATATGGTCCAATGGGCGTTGCTGTGATCGTTGAGGCGATGACAGATAATCGCAATCGCACCGCGTCTTCGGTGCGCTCGACCTTTACGAAGTCCGGCGGAAATTTGGGTGAAACCGGTTCGGTTTCCTTCATGTTTGATCGCAAGGGTCTGGTTACCTATCCACTAAGCGTTGGCGATGCTGACACCGTGATGATGGCCGCAATCGAGGCTGGCGCTGAAGATGTGGAATCCACAGATGACGGCCACGAGATTTATTGCGATGGCGCAGACCTGCACGAAGTTTCAACAGCACTGGAAGCCGAATTGGGTGAATCGGAAAGCACCAAACTGATTTGGAAACCGCAGACAACCACCGAGTTGGACCTGACCGGCGCTGAAAAGTTGATGCGCCTTATCGATGCGTTGGAAGACGACGACGATGTGCAAACGGTAACGGCAAACTTCGAGATTTCAGACGAGGTTATGGCGCAGCTTTAACGCTTTGACCTTAATCCTTTTGTCTTTGGTAAATCCTGCGCTATGCTCCTTTTCAAGGAGGCGCTGATGATTGCTGAACCTACACTGACCCTCGGGATCGAGGAAGAATATCTGATCGTTGATCGAAAAACCCGTGATTTGGTGCGTGAACCGGACGCGGGATTTTTAGCAGCTTGCGCCGACCTTTTGGGTGAGCAGGTCACAGGCGAGTATTTGCAATGTCAGGTGGAGGTCGGAACCAAACCACACCAACGTGTGAAAGATGCGCGGAACGATCTGGTAGGCCTTCGCAAAGGTGTATCCGAAGCAGCGCACGCATTTGGCTACGCACCGATTGCGGCCTCGACCCATCCGTTTGCAAAGTGGCGCGAGCAAACCCACACACGCAAGGAACGTTACGACGCGTTGCGCGATGATCTGGGGCAACCCGTACGACGGATGCTGATTTGCGGAATGCATATGCACATCGGCATAGAGGACGAAGACCTGCGGATCGATTTGATGAACCAGGTTTCGTATTTTCTACCGCATCTGTTGGCGCTGTCATGTTCTTCACCATATTGGGAGGGGGAAGACACAGGATTGGCCAGCTATCGCCTAACGGTGTTCGATGCATTGCCACGAACCGGATTGCCGGACGTGCTAGGGTCTTACGGTGAATACACACGAATGGTCGGGCAGTTGGTTAAAGCTGGCTGCATCGAGGATTCCAGCAAGATTTGGTGGGATATT
>JAGLUD010000295.1 GCA_023134935.1 Paracoccaceae bacterium
GATGGGTTTCACGATAAACACCGGGTTCGGAATGCTCGCCATACCACGCCAATCCGAAACCATCGCCGTTAGTCTCGGTTTTGGCCTCGGTAGCGCAAACGCTTTGCGAAATTAGCGAGTGCCCTGGCCGCGTCACCACTTCTTCAATGAAAATTGAAGGTCCGATATAAGCTGCCCAGCGGCACATGTTACGCTCCTTCGACGATCACCAGATCACGGTTGGAGTTATTCAACGCAAGCGGCAAAATCGCCTGATACACTTCGGAATTATAAAATTCTTTCGCCGTAGCAACATCAGGCATTTCGATTACAACATGGCGATCCGGACCGTCACCCTCGATCTGTTCGAACGCACCGGCTTTGACCAAAAACTTGCCGCCAAAACTTTCAGCGATTGCAACCGTTTGCGAAGCATATTCCTTGTACGCCTCAAGGTTCGTCACTTCGATCCGTGCGATGATATATGCAGACATTAGATGCCCTCGACGAACGTATATTCACGGTCAGCGGCAGGGATTCCGTAAGACAACGCCTCTTGATACTCCGGCGAGTGGTAAAATTCTTTCGCCGTTGCCATGTCACCAAACCGGATGATTACATTGCGCGCACGGCCTTTGCCTTCCATGTGAACGCAGTCGCCGCCTCGCGCTAGAAACGTGCCGCCATATTTGGCCACAGCAGGCCCCGCGATTTCCGCATATTTTGCGTATTCCGTCGCATCATTCACATCGATATGAACCATCGCATAAACAGCCATTTCTTAACCCTCCAGTAACTTTTCAACGGCCGCAATGGCCTCTTCTGCATTCTCTGCGCTCGCGCCACCCGCCTGCGCCATGTCAGGACGGCCACCGCCACCCTTGCCACCAAGCGCCTCGGCCGCGATACGCACAACATCCACGGCGGAAATCTTATCCTTCAAATCATCGGTAACACCTGCCGCCACGGCAGCACGATCGCCAGTATCTGCAATCAACAGAACAACACCCGACCCGATCCGTGATTTGTGTTCGTCAATGAACCCGCGCAAATCTTTGCCAGAAACGCCACTAAGCACTTGCGCCAAAAACGGCTTACCGCCGACTTCTTTTACGCTAACCTGTGCCTGCCCACTGCCAGCCATCGCCAACTGCTTGCGGAAATTGTCCAACTCGTTTTGCAGAACCTTACGTTCATCCAGTAGCGCTTTCACACGCTCCGGCAACAACTCAGGTGTAGTTTTCAACACACCCGCCGCAGCATTCAACGCATTCTCACGTCCAGCAATATAAGCAAGCGCCCCCTTACCAGTCAGCGCCTCGATCCGACGAACCCCACTGGCCGAGGCCCCCTCGGACACCAGTTTAAACACGCCGATATCACCCAGATGCTTCACATGCGTACCGCCGCAAAGCTCCAACGAGTAAGTGTTTTTGTCCAACCCTTTACCGCTACCAGCCTCGACGCCCATGGAAACGACGCGAACCTCGTCGCCATACTTCTCGCCAAACAGCGCCTGCGCGCCCATTTCGCGCGCCTCGTCCGGCGTCATGATCCGTGTGGAAACAGCCGCATTCTGGCGAATATAGGTATTAACTTCAGCCTCGACCGTAGCCAACTCATCAGACGTCATCGCCTTTTGATGGCTAAAATCAAACCGCAAACGATCCGCCGCATTCAGAGATCCGCGCTGCGCCACATGCGCCCCTAGCGTGTTCCTTAACGCTTCGTTAAGCAAATGCGTGGCCGAGTGGTTCGCCCGTATCGCCCCGCGTTTCACCGGATCAACCTTCAACTCAGCCGCCGTACCAACGCTCAACGTGCCCTCGACAATCGTCGCTATATGCACGAAAACACCGGTCTTTTTCTTTACATCCGTAACTTCCACCCGCACGCCATCAGCCAACAACAGCCCGCTATCGCCAACCTGTCCGCCGGATTCCGCGTAAAACGGTGTCTGGTTCAGCACCACCTGCACGTTTTCACCCGCCGAAGCACTGTCGACTAACGCGCCCTTCTTAACTATCGCCAGAACCTGCCCCTCGGCCTCCTCGTCGACGTAGCCAATAAATTCCGTCACCCCGTGTTTGTCCGCCACGTCAAACCAAACGGTTTCATCCGCCGCTTCACCAGACCCCGACCAAGCCGCCCGCGCCTTGGCTTTTTGTTCAGCCATCGCCGCATCAAACCCGTCGGTATCAACCGCAACGCCTTTTTCGCGCAATGCATCTTGGGTCAAATCTAGCGGGAAGCCATAGGTGTCATACAGTTTGAACGCCGTATTACCGGGTAAATCAGCACCCTCGGACAACCCGTCAAGTTCGGCATCCAACAACTTCAATCCACGGTCCAACGTGGTTTTGAACCGCGTTT
>JAGLUD010000296.1 GCA_023134935.1 Paracoccaceae bacterium
GGACCCGTGAAGCGCGGTTGTTCAAATATGGGTCTGGTACTGGTACGAACTTCAGCTCGCTTCGTGGTTCGAACGAGACTTTGGCGGGGGGCGGCAAGTCTTCTGGCTTGATGTCTTTCCTTAAGATTGGCGATCGCGCAGCGGGTGCTATCAAGTCTGGCGGCACTACGCGCCGTGCGGCGAAGATGGTTATCTGTGATATGGACCATCCGGATGTTGAAGAATTCATCAACTGGAAAGTTATTGAAGAACAAAAGGTTGCAGCGCTTGTTGCAGGTTCCAAAATCCATGAGCAACGCTTGAACGAGATTTTCGCGGCGATCCGTGCATGGGACGGTGCCGAGGCGGATGCGTTCGATCCGAAGGTTAACGCGGGCCTTAAGGCTGCTGTTCGTTCCGCCAAGAAAATGTCGGTTCCTGAAACGTATGTGAAACGGGTTTTGCAGTATGCAGAGCAGGGTTTTGCCAGCATCGAATTCCCGACTTACGACACTGATTGGGATTCCGAGGCGTATTTGACGGTTTCTGGTCAGAACTCCAATAACTCGGTTCGTGTAACGGATGCTTTCTTGCAGGCTGTTAAGGATGATGCGGATTGGGAATTGCTTCGCCGTACTGACGGAAGCGTTGCGAAAACTGTTAAGGCGGCTGACCTTTGGGATCAAGTTGGCCACGCTGCATGGGCTTGTGCCGATCCGGGTATCCAGTTCCATGACACGATCAATGATTGGCATACGTGCCCGGAAGATGGCGCGATCCGTGGGTCAAACCCTTGTTCGGAATACATGTTCTTGGATGATACGGCGTGTAACCTAGCCTCGATGAACTTGTTGACGTTCTTGCATGATGGCGTTTTTGATGCGGACGGTTATATCCACGCTTGTCGTCTTTGGACGATGACGTTGGAAGTTTCCGTGCTTATGGCGCAGTTCCCGTCCAAGGAAATTGCCGAGCTGTCATACAAATTCCGTACGCTTGGTCTTGGCTATGCCAATATCGGCGGGTTGCTGATGAATATGGGCTTTGGCTACGATTCTGTTGAGGGGCGCGCGCTTGGTGCGGCTTTGACAGCGATCCTGACGGGCGTTGCATATAAGACGTCAGCCGAGATGGCTAAGGAATTGGGGCCGTTTGACGGTTATGCCAAGAATGCCGACCACATGTTGCGCGTGATGCGTAACCACCGCCGTGCGGCTTATGGCGAGACGAAAGGGTATGAGGGCTTGGCTGTGATGCCGGTTCCTTTGGATCACGATAATTGCCCTGACGGTCAATTGATCAACCTTGCGCATAAAGCGTGGGATGATGCGCTGAAGCTGGGCGAAGAGCATGGATACCGCAACGCGCAGGTTTCCGTGATTGCACCGACTGGCACAATTGGTCTGGTGATGGATTGTGATACAACCGGTATCGAGCCTGACTTCGCGCTGGTGAAATTCAAGAAACTTGCTGGTGGCGGGTATTTCAAAATCATCAACCGCTCGGTTCCTGCAGCGCTTAGCAATCTTGGGTACTCAACAAGCCAGATTGAAGAGATTACGTCTTATGCAGTTGGGCATGGTACGATTGGCAATGCGCCGGGGATTAACCATACTTCATTGCTGGGACATGGGTTTAGTGCGGTCGAGATTGATAAGGTCGAGGCAGCGATGCCGACAGCGTTTGACATCAAGTTTGTGTTTAACCAATGGACTTTAGGCGAAGATTTCTGCCGTAAAACCCTTGGAATCCCTCAGGAAAAGCTGAACGATCCATCGTTCGACCTGCTGCGCCACCTTGGCTATACGCGCCAGCAAATCAGCGATGCAAACAACCATGTTTGTGGAACGATGACGCTGGAAGGTTCACCATTCCTTAAGGAAGAGCACTATAAAGTCTTCGATTGTGCGAATGTTTGTGGACGAATTGGCAAGCGCTATCTGAGCGTGAGCAGCCACATCAATATGATGGCCGCAGCGCAGAGCTTTATTTCTGGCGCTATCTCGAAAACCATCAACATGCCGAATGATGCGACAATCGAGGAATGTAAGGCGGCTTATGAGCTTAGCTGGTCCTTGGGTGTGAAGGCGAATGCGCTTTATCGTGATGGTTCCAAACTGTCGCAGCCGCTTTCGTCTGCTTTGATCGATGATGAAGATGAGGATCTGGAAGAAATCCTGAACGAGGCGCCTGTGGCGGATCGCCCAGCGATTTTGGCCGAGAAGATCGTCGAGAAAATCATCGTGCAGGAAGTTGCGCGAGGTCGTGAAAAACTGCCGCAACGCCGTAAAGGCTATACGCAGAAGGCCGTTGTCGGTGGACATAAGGTTTATCTACGTACTGGTGAGTATGAAGACGGCAATCTTGGTGAAATCTTTATTGATATGCACAAAGAAGGCGCTGGTTTCCGCGCGATGATGAATAACTTTGCCATCGCGATCTCCGTCGGGTTGCAATATGGCGTGCCGCTCGAAGAGTTTGTTGATGCGTTTACGTTTACGCGCTTCGAGCCTGCGGGCATGGTGCAAGGTAATGACAGCATCAAGAATGCGACCTCGATCCTTGATTATATCTTCCGAGAGCTGGCTGTTTCCTATCTGGACCGCACTGATTTGGCGCACGTACAGCCAAGTGGCGAGAGCTTTGATACCGTGGGTCGCGGGGCCGAGGAAGGCGTTAGCAACATAAGTGATATCGGCGGCGAGGCTGCTAAATCTTCTATCGATATGATCCGCCAGATTTCGTCCACCGGGTATTTGCGTAAGCGTGTACCGGATGAATTGGTCGGGATGCAGGCCGTGGTGGAAACCGCGACAGCAACGATAAGTGAAACCGTGACTATGACATCAGCCGCGGTAATGGATGACCGGACTAAAGCGAAGATGCAGGGCTACGAGGGTGATCCTTGTGGCGAATGCGGGAACTTCACTTTGGTGCGCAACGGAACCTGTATGAAGTGTAACACTTGCGGGGGGACCTCTGGGTGTAGCTGATTTACAGACAGGTGGAGGTATTGCTTATCTGCTAAGCATACCTCCGGCGTTCAGGCCGCAGGCAACGAACCGAGCGGTAATAATGGAGAGCCTGAAACGCAAAACTGGGGGATGGTTATGCCATCCCCCTTATTTTGTTCACATTAGAAATATTGTGTAACTAACTGATATTAAAGGCCACGAGCCAAAGCTGCGACACCAGTTCGGGCTACATCAGTTAGACCCAATGGGCGCATAAGTTCGACGAACGCGTCGATTTTTTCTGGCGTTCCGGTGATTTCAAACACGAAACTTGCAAGTGTTGTATCAACAACATTTGCGCGGAAAATATCAGCCAGACGCAGGGCTTCGACGCGCTTATCGCCGTCACCGGTTACCTTCAACATCGCCAATTCGCGTTCAACGGATGGGCCATCAACCGTTAGATCATTGACGCTATGGATGGGAACCATGCGGTCAAGTTGTGCTTTTATCTGTTCGATTACTGCCGGGGTTCCGGTGGTTACGATGGTGACGCGGGATAGGTGGCCCTCGTGATCCGTTTCGGCAACTGTCAGGCTGTCGATGTTGTAGCCACGACCGGAAAACAGGCCGATAACGCGGGCCAGAACGCCGGCTTCGTTATCAACGATTACGGTTAGGGTGTGGGTTTCGATCTCGTCACCGAGGGGGTTCTTAAGGTCGTAAGCGCTTTTCTTGGAAGCACCTTTTTTCAAAGCAAGAGCGTTCATCGTGTTTTCCTTTTTATCGGCTTTAGTGTCGGCAATATGGGACCGAATGTCTAGATGCGGAGTTCGTTGGGCGGGGGCAGCACGATGCTGCCGTCTGTTGGAAGGTTAGGCTTGCGGTCGATTAACCGAGTGAGGAGAGGGGCGAATTCGTGGGCTAAATCGCGGTCGTCCTGATCCGGCATCTCGGATTTATAGCGTTGGCTAATACCCTTGTTGAACTGGGTGAACCGCCCATCAAGGACTTTGTTAACGATCTTTTCAGGGTCTCCGGAAATGTCCAATTGGTTAAGAATGCGTTGCGCGGTGGCTTGCATGTCGAATGCGATGTCCTCGAAATCCAGCGGCAGGACTTTTGGCAGGCGAAGCCATGCGGTTAGGCTGTCGCATTGATTGCGGATGCCGGATTTGGCGTCCTCTAGCGTTTGGATTTCGGCGAACGCGGGGTTGCCTTGTGCGCGGGCGCGTTTGCCATGGTCTAGCATCGAAAGCGCCATGTCGCGTGGGTCGCGGTAACAGGCGTGCGCGATGGCTTGGCCGTTCTGGATCAGGCGCACCACTGACGGGTCGGGGCGGGTGTGGGTTTTGATAACAATCGGGTGGCCGATGGTTTGCACAAATTCCCACAGTTCATCTGCTTGATCGTCGGTGAAGTGTTGACCGAAGTTCAGTTTTTTGTTCGGGCCGATCAGGCTTTCGGGCAGGCGGTGTTGTTCATACCCAGCCTGCGAAAGCGCCTCGCTGACCATGTGAAAGGCCAGCGTGGTGCCGCATTTTGTCATTCCGTAACTGAAATATATCAGAGGTTTCATGGGTTTGCACCGCGTAGTTAAACTAACGCCGCACCTTTGCCGGTGATTGCGTCCTCGACTTTTTCGTCGCCCATGATCATCTCGTTATGGGCTGCGCCACTGGGGATCATCGGAAAACAGTTTTCGTGCTTCTCGACCAGACAATCGAAAATGACTGGGCCGTCGTAATCCAGCATCTCCATGATTGCGTCATCCAGATCCGCAGGATCGGAACAGCGGATGCCTTTGGCCCCGAAGGCCTCGGCCAACTTCACGAAGTCGGGCAGGGATTCAGACCAGCTTTGCGAATAGCGCGAGCCGTGCAGAAGTTCCTGCCACTGGCGAACCATCCCTAGGCGTTCGTTGTTCAAGATAAACTGTTTTGTCGGCAGGTTAAACTGGATCGCCGTGCCCATTTCCTGCATGTTCATCAGCCAGCTTGCTTCGCCCGCGACGTTGATAACCAGCGCGTCAGGGTGGGCGATTTGTACGCCCATGGAAGCCGGAGTGCCGTAGCCCATCGTGCCCAAACCGCCGGAAGTCATGAAGCGGTGCGGGTCCTCAAAGGTCAGGTATTGTGCGGCCCACATCTGGTGTTGGCCCACTTCGGTCGTGATATAACGGTCACGGCCTTTGGTCAGGGCTTCAAGCCGCTCAAGCGCGTATTGGGGTTTGATGATGGTGTCGGAACCCTTGTACTTCAGGCAATCGACAGCTTTCCACTCGGCAACCTGCGCTTGCCATTTGGCGATGCCCGCGGCGTTGGTTTTACGACCGCGTGATTTCCAAACCTTCAGCATATCTTCCAGAACATGGCCGATATCACCGATGATAGGCGTGTCCACATGGATGATTTTATTGATTGAGGACGGGTCGATGTCGATGTGTACCTTGAAGCTGTTCGGGCTAAACGCATCGGTGCGGCCAGTGATACGGTCGTCAAAACGTGCGCCAACGCACAACATGAAGTCACAGTCGTGCATGGCCATATTGGCTTCGTATGTGCCGTGCATGCCCAGCATTCCCAGCCAGTTATCGCCGGATGCAGGGTAGGCGCC
>JAGLUD010000297.1 GCA_023134935.1 Paracoccaceae bacterium
ATGCTCGGGGAGTTCAAATCGAACCTGATTTTGGCTATCCGGTTTAAAGATCGCCTGTGCTGACCGAGGTCAGATTTACCGCGCTAAAGACCCATCCCTAAGCTGTTGCCTGCAAATGCCGGTTGATAATCGGCGCAACGAATGAGCAGTTTAGTGTCTGCGTGTTGCGTGCCACCGCAACGGTTATTAGAAATTTTTTAGCGCGATAAACCTACGGGTGGAAAGCCCGCCTCGCTCAGAAGTTCAGGTTATACAGCGCTAAGGTTAATTATTGGTTTACGCTTAGGCTGATTTGTTCGCAGATTTCTTTCCACCGGACTTCGATGGCTTAACGCCACGCTTTCCGCCTTGGGTATCTAGTGCTTGATACCAAGGCTGTTTCTGTACAACGCCTTTTTTGGCTTTCGCTGGCTTTGCTTTAGAGGATTTCATTATACGCTCCTTTATTCGGGCTTGTGAGGATCACGTGTCCGAAAGGTAATTGAGTTTAACCTTACAGCTAAACTGTGAGAATTTGAATTAATTGTCGCCGTGGGGCGGTTGTCTATTTCGGTTTCTTTGGTCGATCCAACGCAGCGCCGATCACGATCCCGATAATTAAACCAAACGCCGTTCCAAGGCCCACGTTACCGAAGACTGTTCCGAATGCAGACCCAAAAGACAGCCCCATAACGAGGCCAATCGCTGTGAAAGTGACGCCTCGTTTGTTTTTATCTTCGGGTTCCATGCTTACCTCGGGTTTATACAATAAACGTTTGCAGCGGATGCACTTCGATCTCGCTTTCGGTACGGCCTTTCATGGCGCGCGCGGCGGCGCGACAACCTGCGGCAGTCGTGTAGTAAGGGATGCGGTCATAAAGTGCTACGGACCGAATTTCGCGTGAATCCTCAACGGATTGCACACCTTCCGTGGTGTTGAACACCAGTTGGATGCCACCGTCTTTCATCATATCGACGATGTTCGGACGACCCTCATAGACCTTGTTAACCACGTCGGACATGATTCCGTTGGAGGCTAGATATTCCGCTGTTCCGCGTGTGGCGACGATTTTGAAACCGAGGTCTGAAACGTTGCGGGCGGCCTCTAAGATTTTGTCGCCTTTGTCGGAATCTTTGATCGAAATGAACACGTTGCCTTCGGTCGGCAGGTCAACGCCAGCGCCCATTTGCGACTTCAGGAAGGCGCGGGAGAAGGTTTTGTCCAAGCCCATGACCTCGCCCGTTGAACGCATTTCCGGGCCAAGCAATGTGTCGACGCCAGGGAAGCGGTTGAAGGGTAGAACCGCCTCTTTCACCGCGTAGTATGGGATGTTCGGGTCGACCGGATCGAAGTTCGATAGGGGCTCGCCAGCCATGATGCGGGCGGCGATGGACGCGATGGGCGATCCGGTTGCTTTGGCCACGAACGGCACAGTGCGGGAGGCGCGCGGGTTGACTTCGAGAACGAAGATCACGCCGTCTTTGATGGCGAACTGTACGTTCATCAGGCCGACGACGTTTAGGCCGATTGCCATAGCCTCGGTCTGGCGTTTCAGTTCGGCGATTGTTTCGGCGTCTAGGGAATATGGTGGTAGGGAGCAGGCGGAGTCACCGGAGTGCACGCCGGCTTCTTCGATATGCTCCATGATGCCCGCAACGTGTACGTTTTTGCCGTCACACAGCGCGTCGACGTCTACCTCGATTGCGCCCGTCAGGTAGCTGTCGAGCAGGACGGGGTTGTCGCCGGAAAGGCTGATCGCTGCGTTGATGTAGCGGGTTAGCTGGGCGTCATCGCGAACGATTTCCATGCCGCGGCCGCCAAGCACATAGGATGGGCGGATGACCAGCGGATAGCCGACATCTTTGGCGATTTCGAACGCCTGCTCAGGGCTGGATGCCAAGCCGTTGTAGGGCTGCTTCAAGTCCAGATCGTGCAGCAATTGCTGGAAGCGTTCGCGGTCTTCGGCAAGGTCGATCGCGTCGGGCGTGGTGCCAAGGATCGGGATACCTTCGGCCTCTAGCGCGTTCGCAAGTTTCAACGGGGTTTGGCCGCCGAATTGGACGATCACTCCATGGAGGGTGCCGTTTTCTTGTTCAACCCGCAGGATTTCCAGAACGGATTCTAG
>JAGLUD010000298.1 GCA_023134935.1 Paracoccaceae bacterium
ATCAACTGGGCAGACGATCACGCTTTGTCTGTAGTTTACGCCGCCGATGGTTATCCCGGAGCCTACGAAACAGGCACGGTAATCGAAGGGCTAGATGGCCTGAATGATGGCTCGGCACTACACGTATTCCACGCAGGGACTGCAGCAATAGACGGCAAAACACTGGCAACTGGAGGCCGTGTTTTGGCCGTCACCGCCCGCGGTGACAGCCTGAAACAAGCCCATGATCACGCCTACAAAACCATTAAGAAAATCAACTGGTCTGAAGGGTTTTACAGAACCGACATAGGGTATCGGGCGTTGTAAGCTGACCTGTTCGATTTAGGTGATGACAACGGCCGCTTTGAACCCTTTTTGACATATGCTGAGCGATACGCATATGACCGCAATTGCGTAAAACTCTGCTATTGCCAGAGAACTAACTATTTGAGAAGTTGAGCCTAAAGTTGCGCATTGCAGGTTAGGGACGAAAGCTAAACAATTTTATGGACAAGGAAGCACTTCGCTCATTTTTTGAGAATAATGTTCGTTCCGTTATTTTTATGATGGTACCGCTGGTTTTTTTCGGAATCATTTCTCTGAATTTGCTAATCGCTCAAGAACCAAGTTGGTTTGCGCGATTGGGTTCCGCAATGGTGGTCTGGGCCATTGTAAACTTATCAATCCACAGAGAAAGGTATTCTAGAGCCGCGACACAATGGGATCGAGTACGGTTCGTAGAACATCTCAATCAAATGCGCGAATTGGATAGGTTACGACAGAAATCTCTCAATCTCACCTTTGATCTCCACGCAAGTCAGATCGCACAAATTGCAAGAGAGATTGGCAAGCCGAATCCTTTTGTCGAAAACGACCCAGAAATTTTGAAGGCATTTTGCTCGGAGATCGAGGAACGGTTGGCAGGAAGTACGGTTGATGTTGAGTCGAGGGCCTTAATTGAGAAGTTACGCGAAACAGAACACCGCTATCGTAACGACATGTGTGTGAACAATAATTGGACCAAGACGATTTGGAACATGGAAATAGTTCTGCTCATCTGGGGAACCCTACAATGGGGCTACGGTGATTGTTTGGTCCTATGGCTCCACGGGTTGCAGCAGTCGTGTGGATGACACGATTCAGATGGTCGAGTGAAAGAAGATTAAATTATGTTTGCCCAGATTTCCCGAAAGCGGTCCCTACTCCAACGGGATGCAAGGTCTGCTTAGTCCGCATAGGCGACGTCAAACATCAAGACATCTCCACACTAACGACAAACCAAAGCATCCGTCATAGCCTGCGCGCTGTACCGCCCTAAATCGGTGAACTTCAACCCGCCATCCACCATCTTCGTCGCAAACACCCGTGACCAGTCGCCGTTTGCCGTAATAACCTCAACCGCCCCCGCGCAATCTCGCACGCCACCGGAAATCGCTTCCTCGCCAATCCGGTGGTTGGTCAGACCGCTAGCCGCCGCGATCTCCACCAGTTTGCCATTCCGCATCGTCCAGAACCGCAGCACCTTGCCCAGATGCGGGGTTTCGACGTAAGCAACATCGTTCTGCCCGTCCCCATCAAAGTCCGCGATCCCCGCAGGCGCCAACCAACGATATGCCCGCCCTATATGCGCAGTCGCCGCCAGCTTGAACAGCCCATCCGGCCCCAGCGAATAGATCGCCAAAGACGCGCCTAGGTTTACATCGGTTTCCACGACCACAACGTCGCCCAGACCATCGCCATCCATATCGGCCACACGCGGCTCGATATCCTCGAAAACGTTATCACGCAAAGTTAACGAATGCGTAACGCCATCGGCGTCCACAACCCGCAACTCCTGCTTTTCGAAAACATCACCCATGATCCGGTGCGGATAAACATCCACGTCCGTGCCATATTCCGCCTCCACAATTCCACCACCAGCCGTTGCCGCAACCGGCAACAGCATGATCAGGAAAAGGAGGCGCGTTATCATATTTGCTTTTCAGGAAGGTTAATAATCAACCCATCCAGTTCGTCCGTCACCTTAACCTGACAGGTCAAACGCGAGCGCACCACATCAGGCTCCCATGCGAAATCGAGCATGTCCGATTCCATATCATCCTTCGCAGGAAGTTTTTCCACCCAAGCCGCATCCACATAGCAATGACACGTTGAACAGGCACATGCGCCGCCGCAATCGGCCTCGATCCCCGGCACATTGTTGTCGCGGGCACCCTCCATAACGGTCAAACCGTTGGCGACCTCGATCACATGTTCAGTGCCGTTGTGCTCGATATACGTAATTTTAGCCATGTTCAGTCCTTCGGGTAATACAGTTTCAACCCGCTATCTAATACTCCGCGGCGCGGTGGACCAGCCCCCGCACCACATTTTATTGTGACTACCCACTGAACCGATACAGGAAAGCTTTCGCAAGGCTACCTCTTTGCCCGATTCCATGATATCAGCACATTGGATTTAATCAGCCGGACCACTGCAACCCGCAGGGTTTAGGCGTAAGTGACAGGTGAGATATGACTGACGTAACCGTACTAGGCACAGGATTTGCCGCCCTTACCGCCGTTCGAAAATTGCGCGCCGCTGACAAGCAGCTGGAAATTACAGTCATCGCCCCTCAGCCAAACCTTGTCTATTTGCCCAGCTTGATATGGCTCCCCTCAAATCAACGCAAACCCGAAGACATCGTGATCCCGCTCGACAACTTCTTCAAACGAAACAACGTCAACTATGTGCAAGCGGCAGCCGAGGGTCTTGAAGATGGTGGCCGGACGGTAAAAACATCCGCAGGCGACGTGAAGAACGATGGCCTAATCATCGGCACCGGCGGGCGCTTCATCAAGAAACTACCGGGGATCGAAAATGCAATCACCCCATGCGAAGGCGTGGACCCTGTGATGAAATTCAAAGAAAAACTGGAAAGTCTGGAAGGCGGGACGCTAGCCTTCGGCTTCGCTGGTAACCCCAAAGAAAAATCCGCCATGCGCGGCGGCCCGATGTTCGAATTCCTTTTCGGAACGGACGAGCTGTTGCGCCGCCAAGGTCGCCGCGACAAATTCAAACTCGTCTTCTTCAGCCCTGCCCCGAAACCGGGCGATCGGCTTGGGCCAAAAGCACGCGGGAAGCTGATGGAACGGATGAAAGAACTCGATATCGACGTTCACATCGGCCATAAAATGGTCCGTTTCGACGCCGATAAAGTTGTGACCGAAGGCACTGAATTCGCGGCCGACTTGATCATGTTCATGCCCGGAATGACCGGAAACAAATGGTTCGACAACACGGATTTGCCACGCTCCGAAGGGGGACTGATCAAGGCTGACAGGCATTGCAAAATCGAAGGCTTCGAGCGGACTTATGTTGCAGGTGACTCAGGCAGCTTCCCCGGGCCAGAATGGCAACCAAAACAAGCACATATGGCGGACCTGCAAGCGGCAGCGGCAGCAGCAAACCTGATAAACGAGCTGAACGGCAAACCCGCCAACCACACTTTCCGCGTTGAACTAATGTGTGTGATTGATGACAACAAAACCGGCGTTATTGTGGCGCGAACCGAAAAGCTCGGGTTTGCGCTGCCACGCATGCGGCTTGCACATCGCACCAAAGAAATATTCGAGCGCAAATACCTCAAACTTTACCGCTAATCTTAGCCCAACGCGCGCCTCCAATTCGTTAACCAATCCTTAACAGTTAGTTAGGATTTTACACAAGTTTGTGCGAAATCCCCTTTATCAAAGTTCAACTGATAAGGGGCGAGATATGTCCAAAATCAAAATCAACGCGGCCGACACCGGCTTTTTCAATCTGTCCCCGCTTGGTGTTGCGTTGGCCCCGAATGTGTTCCTGAACACGCCCGTAAACACCCGCGGCTTGATTAATTCCACCGCGACAGGCTGGGAAACGTCCGAAAGCGCCATGTATGAAGACTTCGGTATCGATTTAATCGTGGATTTCTCTGGCGGCGCGAATAGTTTAGGAACAGTGGCATCGCTCGAAGTTACTGGCATTGAATACTTCCGTGTCGAAAGTGGCGACAAGTTTGTTACGGCAACGATGCACCTGTCGGAACCTATCACCCTAACCGCAACATACGATCAAATCTCGCTGGACACATACGGTTGGATCGCCGAGGCGGGTAACGCCCTAGAGGGCATGCTTCAAACTGACGGTTTTATCTTCAACGGTGGCAGCGGCGACGATGTTTTTGCCCCGCACGCTACCATCCTGCCGACCTTTGCCAACAACATCCTACGTGGGCGTGGTGGCGATGATCATTTAACTGGCGGGCTTGGTGATGACAAAATCAAAGGCGGTACGGGCGACGATATACTTATCGACCCTGACGGGCAAAATTCCTTAAACGGTCAGTCGGGAAACGACATCCTGTGGCTTGGCGATGGCTCGGACAGCAGCGTTTCCAAGGGTGGCAAAGGTGACGACCAACTATTTTCAGGC
>JAGLUD010000299.1 GCA_023134935.1 Paracoccaceae bacterium
CACACCGCGCTTGCAATAACCCACCGGTGCCACAGTCTGCATAAACTACGAAGATTTCGTTGTAATTTTCGCGGGCCTGAACCACGACAGCCTCAACCGCGTCAGGAATTTTGTCGGGTGTCAGGTGCAAGTTCGCAGGCAAGCATTGCAAATCCATATGCGTCCAGCCGTTAACCTTGATTAACGCCAGAATTTCCCGCGCCAATGCCCCGCACGCCAACAGAAGAACGCGACCACCCGCAGTGTCCGCGTTCAATCCGTCTGTTGTCAGTTGTTCATCCGTGTAGGACATCGCATATAATCAGGCCGAAAGCTGGTTGTGCTTTCTAGCCATGAATTCCTTGGCTGTTTCCACGGCAACCGCCGCATCCCGGCAGTATGCATCAGCACCGATGGCTTTGCCAAACTCTTCGTTCAGCGGTGCACCACCGACCAGCACGATGTAATTGTCGCGCTTGCCTTGCTCAACCAGCGTATCAATGACGACTTTCATATATGGCATTGTGGTTGTCAGCAGGGCTGACATTCCCAGAATATCGGCATCCTCGGCTTCCAGCGCCCCAATATATTCCTCTAACGAATTGTTAATGCCGAGGTCATAGATCTCAAATCCAGCCCCCTCCATCATCATCCCGACGAGGTTTTTGCCGATATCATGGATGTCACCCTTAACCGTACCGATAACCATTTTGCCAAGTCGTGGCGCACCGGTTTCGATTAGCAAAGGTTTAAGGATTTTCATGCCACCCTTCATCGCACCCGCAGCCAGAAGAACTTCAGGCACAAACAGAATACCATCACGGAAGTCGACGCCAACAATGGCCATCCCCTCGACAAGCGATTTGGTCAGAATATCGTAAGGTGTCCATTTGCGTTCCAGCAAAATGTTAACAGCCTCTTCGATTTCTTCCTTCATCCCGTCATAGAGGTCGTCCATCATTTGCAGGACAAGCTCTTCGTCGTTCAGTTCGCTTAGAATTAGGTCGTCTTCATCATCAGACATGGTGGGATTCCTAAGTGTGTGCGGGTTGTAATCTCAACTTTGAGTTACAGCGCAATAAGCAATGAATTCTCGGCGGTTTACGACTGTCGTTGGACAATATCCGACTTAACCGCCGCGACGACGATTCTTGCGCTTGGGCGCTGTGCCCCCGTCAAGACCATCAGAATCAGACGAAAACGCCCCGAGTGTGGCGCGAATTGTGTCCGCATCCGGGATCGGACCGCGAGGCCGTGACTCTAGTGCAGCCTTCATCGCAACCAGATGTTCAGGCAACGTGCCACAGCACCCGCCAATGATTTTCGCACCAGCATCGCGTGCCAGCAATGCGTATTCGCCCATCAATTCCGGCGTACCGTCGTAATGGATGTGCCCGTGGACATATTTAGGAATGCCGGCATTACCCTTGGACACAATCGGTATCGAAGGATTGGCGATGGTAAACCCGATCAACGTGCGCAACAGATCCGAGGCCCCGACACCGCAGTTCGCACCGAACGCGATCGGCTTGTTCTCAAGCCCTTCGACCATCGCAACCATATCGATCGCTGTCACACCCATCATGGTGCGGCCAGCGGTATCAAAGCTCATCGTGCCAACCCAAGGTGCTCCAACGTTCTGGAAGGCCTTGGCGGCTGCTTTGTATTCCTCAGGTGCAGAAATCGTTTCCAGCCAGAGCACATCTGCCCCGCCTTCCATCAACCCTTTGGCCTGTTCTTCGAAAATCTCGACGGCGCTGTTGAACGAAAGCTCCCCAACCGGCTCCATAATCTCGCCAGTAGGTCCAACAGAACCCGCCACGACAATCTTACGCCCTGAAGCATCTGCCGCCTCGCGCCCGATCTCGGCTGCGATCCGGTTCAATGTGAACACGTCATTCTGACGATCATGCAACTTTAGGCGGGAAAAGTTACCACCAAATGAATTTGTCAGGAAAATATCGCTGCCAGAATTGATCGCGCCATCATAAAGCGCACGAATGCGATCTGGGTGCGTTTCATTCCAAATTTCTGGTGCTTCGCCCGCTTCCAACCCCATGTTAAACAGGGTGGTTCCGGTAGCTCCGTCGCCAAGCAGCCAGTCGCGCTCGGATAGTAGTTCGCTTAGAAGGTCGGTCATGCCGTCAAATCCTCATCTAAAGTAATGCGTTCGAAATCTGCCTAATACGTTGGATCATCGCGCGCAACCCATTGGATCGTTGCGAGGACAAATGTTGATCAAGTCCTAAACGCCCCATCTCTGCCTGCGCCTCGACCTTCAACGCTTCAGCAGGCGTTAACCCGTCGTAAAGAGCGTGCAGAACGGCGATCAAGCCACCAACAATCATCGCATCGGATTCCCCTTGAAAACCGATACGAGCAGTTGCTCCGTCGCCATCGATTTCAGGAACAATCCAGACCTGTGAAGCGCAGCCCTCGACCTTGGTCGCAGGTATTTTCTGACCCTCGCTCAATGGCGTCATTTTCTTACCCAGATCAATCACATATCGATAGCGATCTTCCCAGTCGTCGATGAAATCGAAGTCCTCGACTATCTCTTCAAAACGTGCGGTGGCCATTGGCG
>JAGLUD010000003.1 GCA_023134935.1 Paracoccaceae bacterium
GCATCGAAAATCCGTGGCGCTTCTTCGTGGAACAGCCGAACCAGCAATGTATCTGGCGACACGTGTGGGCCAACCAATTCGGTCACCTCAACTGTATCCAGCAATATCGAAACGCGGTTCCAGTTTTCAGCGTCATCACCATCAACCAAATCTTGTGCGGCCAACAAACCGTCATCGCTAACAGGCGCGTCTTTCGCATAAGGCGATGCCTTTGGCATATGCTGAAGCATCACCGCACCACCGCGCCAACCGGCTTTCTGCCCGGGAGTCGACGCTTCACCAACAGCGATGGAAAACTTCGTTGGCAGCTGTTCGGATTGTGCAAAATACGTTTCAGCACATGCTGCAAGTGAACCACCCGCCAAAGGCGTGATACCTTGATAAGGTTGCATACCAGCACCTTGGTCAATCAAAACCGCGAACATACCCTTGCCGATATTCTCGAACGGTGTGCCATCTTCGTCTGCCAAACGATCTTCGTCAAAACTGGCATAAGCACGAATTTTGGCAGGCTCACCGTCGTTTACCGCCGCATAATAATCCGTTGCGATCAACCTGATCGGTCCGTCGCCACGTATCTGTAACGACAACTTCCAGCGCAAACCAATCGTCTGACCAATCATCGCGGTCAGCAACACGGCCTCGGCAACCAACGCGGCAACTGGCGTTGGATAGTTGTGCTGCCCCAGAATTTCGCCCAAAGCCCCGTCAAGCCGCGCTACGCGACCGCGAACATCGGCGTTGTCCAGTTGGAACGGTAAAATGGTGTCATCCCAGATGATTTGATTGGCAGTGCTCATGGCTATTATCCTTTTGTCGGTACTGCGACGCTAAGTAGGTGTTCCGGCGGCCAAGTGCAAATGCGACGTGCAATTTAATTCGCAATATGATCTATCGATAACCATGAGAAGATTTGGCAAGCCCCCCGTTCACGGTGTTTCCTACACCAATCGCCCCGGCGCGTACGGCATCATTCGGCGCGGGCGCGATCTGCTGATCACCCATCAAAGCGCCCCTTTTAACGAATTTCAGTTACCAGGCGGCGGCATTGACCCGGGCGAAAACGCCATAACGGCCCTACACCGTGAAGCTTTCGAGGAAACCGGTTGGACAATCTCGGTTGAACGCAAGCTTGGCGCGTTCATGTATTACACCTATATGCCGGAATACGATCTGCATGCCCGAAAGGTTTGCAACATCTTTGAATGCCGCGCAGTTATCCAGAAATCCGAACCATTAGAGCCCAGTCACACTGCCCTTTGGATGCCACCGGAAACGGCAGCAACCCAGATTTATAACCCCGGTGATCGGGCATTCGTTCGCGCCTTATGCCTTTGACATATCTTTTTTGAAGTTGGTCCATGTCAGGTCGTGACGATGCTCGACCATTTTGAAGGCTGCGTAAAAGAACCAGGTTATCAGCGCGCAATATAGTGCACCGAAAATCGTATCGCTTAGGAAATGCCGCCCCGTGATAATCCGCAGCGAAATGCCAAACAGCGACATCGGCAACACGACATAAAGGCTGATCGCGCGCCAAAGCGCCGTCATGTTTGACCAAAGAACAATCGCCAGCACAATCAGCGCCGTCGCAATCGCGCTACCCTCACCAGACACAAACGAACAATTGGTTTCACATTGATCGGTAATAATCATCGGCGGCGTGAACGTTTTATCACCCCCGAAGTATTCAACGTTGGCAGGCCTAGCCCGACCCCAATAGGTTTTGAAGATACCGTTCACGATTCCTATCGGTCCAATTGCAAAACTGGCGACCATAAACCCCCAGACGCGCAACGAGATAACGCGACGGTTTCCGATAGATATGCTGCGAATTAGCATACCGATGGTCAGCAACGCGACCAAGGTCAGGCCATACATGAACACATGGCGAATAACGCCAAAACTTTGGTTATATACGTGATAGAACCCATCCGTCGCGTCGAAGAACAGGGCCGAAACCCACAAGTCAATTTCAGGAACGGCAAGGAACAGCAGCGAAAACACGCCGATTGCACCAATCAACCACCATCCGGTCATTCGCCACGATACCATTGAAAACAAATGCATAACTCCCGTGTTCCATCAAAATTCGTCTGCCAATGATAACACCGTTCTCACCCACCTAAAACCAAAATGTGAACTACCCACATGGATTAAGGTGATATATGCTTAGCGGATAAATCAAATTGGAATTGCCAACATGTTCATGAAAACTCTCGCCGTTTCGTCCCTCGTTTTTGTCGCTGCCTGTGCCAGTCTAAACGAAGAGGCTTGCCGAACTGGCGACTGGGGAACCATCGGATACAATGATGGCGTTCGTGGCCGTGCGGAAAGCTATATCAATGAGCACCGCGAGGCATGTGGCGAATACGGAATCGCGCCAAACACCGCCGTTTGGTTGCGAGGTCGGATCGAAGGGTTGAAGCAATATTGCACGCCTGACAACGCCTACTCGGTTGGTCGTCGCGGTAGTGAATTAAACAACGTCTGTTCGACAGCTCAACTTAGCGAACTGCGGCTCGCAAATTTCTTTGGGCTTCGGTATTATGAAATTGCCCGTGAAATTAACGCGCTTGAAGACGAAATATCCGAGATCGAACTGATCCTACTCACGAATTTCACTGGCGATCTCACACTCGAACAAATCCAGCTTCAAAACTTCTATTTGTCGCAAATTATTGATCTGCAAAAAAGCATCCGCGAACTTGATTTCGAATTAACCAAGTACGCCGCCCTACCTTAATAGCGCGCCAAGAAATCCGGCGTTGGCCACGCGTCTGCGGGCAATCCCATGCGGGTCTGCTCGGCTTGAACGGCGTTGCGGGTCCGTGCGCCCAAGATGCCATCGATCTTGCCAACGTCGTATCCACGTGCCGCCAAGGTCTGCTGCAACTGCTTCATCTGCGCATCATTCAGCCCTTGATCCGGCGTACCCGCATCATACCGTTGCGCGCCGCCCAAACGCGTAGCCAGATAGGCTGCAGTGGTCGAATAAATGAACGACTGGTTCCATTCCAGATAGACATCGAAATTTCGGAATGCCAAAAACTTAGGGCCATTACGCCCTTGGGGTGCCAGCAATGATGCTTCTGTGCGGCCCGTCGGCATATTACCGTTACGTGCTCGCAGACCCATGGCCTCCCACTCTGAAACGCGCAGTTTAGTGTCCAAGCCAGACTTACCCCATTGCGTATTTCCTGTGGCGCTCACCTCGATCAACCAAGGTTCGCCAGCGTGCCAACCAAGCGAGTTTATCAGGTTCGCGGCAGTCAAAATCGCATCCGGCGAACTGGTTTTTAGGCTGACATGCCCATCACCGTCGCCGTCCACACCTTTAGTCACGATGTCTTCGGGCAGCATCTGAACTTGTCCGATTTCACCCGCCCAAGCACCCGTAGTTGTCGCGGGATCAAGGTCGCCGTTTTCGGCCATCTCGATCGCCGCTAAAAGTTGTGGGCGGAACAAATGCGGGCGACGGCAATCATGCGCCAAAGTCGCCAACGCGTTCACCGTATTGAAATCCCCTTGCACCGCGCCGTAATCCGTCTCTAGCGCCCAAAAGGCCGTGATCACTTCCGCAGGAACGCCAAATTCACGCCGCGCACGATCAAACACCGACGCATAACGGTCCATATTTTTCGCGCCATGCGACATCCGGTAACTGCTGATGGAGCGTTGTGAAAATTCCAGAAACGTCTGCTTGAAAACCCCTTGCGCACGATCCCGCGACAAGACTTTCGGGTCTTGTTGCGCAGAATTCAAAACCCTGTCCGTAGCCCGTTGTGAATAACCGGCAGCCAAAGCCTCGGACCGCACACCGTTTAGGAAACCGGCGAAAGAGCCGCCACAAGGTACA
>JAGLUD010000030.1 GCA_023134935.1 Paracoccaceae bacterium
TATCAGGCAGCATTGCTGGCTGAAGCTGTTAAGGTTGCACAAGACATTCACGGCGATGCTAACATTACAGCTTCCATGATGCGTGATGGCTTGGAAAACCTTGTGATCAACGACGAAGTAATGGGTGCTATTGGCCTTGCAGGCTTTGGTCCTAACTTCGAAGTATCCTGTGAAAACCACGGCGGCCCGGGCCTAGGCGCGGTTGCTCAGTGGGATGCAGCAGCTGGTACTTGGAGCCTGATCACTGAATACGGTGAATCAGACATGGACGTGATCCAGCCACTGATCGACGCTGACTCCGCGGCTTACGCTGCAGAGAACAACATCGAGCCACAGTGTAACTAAACGAACCCTCTCCGGCCCTGTCAAAGGGGCCGGAGAACCCAATTTGTTTTGACATTTAAAAACACGGGATACGCAGATGCTTGATACTGGCGAGACACAAGAGACCCTACTAGAGGTCAACAATATCGAGGTTATCTACAACCACGTTATTCTGGTTCTGAAAGGCGTGTCCCTAAGCGTCCCCAAGGGCGGCATTACTGCGCTTCTTGGCGGCAACGGCGCGGGTAAATCCACCACGCTGAAGGCGATTTCCAACTTGCTGCGTTCTGAACGCGGCGACGTTACCAAGGGCACGATCGAGTATCGCGGTGAATCGATAACCGATCTTAACCCTGCCGCGCTGGTTAAGCGTGGCGTTATTCAGGTCATGGAAGGCCGGCATTGTTTCGAGCACCTGACCGTTGAAGATAACCTGATGACAGGTGCTTATACGCGCAAAGACGGAAAAGGGGCGGTCGCTGCCGACCTCGAAATGGTCTACGACTATTTTCCACGCCTGCGCGAGCGTCGTAAATCCCAAGCGGGGTATACCTCGGGTGGCGAGCAACAGATGATCGCGATTGGTCGCGCACTGATGTCCAAGCCTGAAACCGTGCTACTGGATGAACCATCAATGGGCCTAGCCCCGCAGTTGGTGACCGAAATTTTCGAAATTGTTAAAGGCTTGAACGAGAAAGAAGGCGTGTCCTTCCTTCTGGCCGAGCAGAATACAAACGTCGCCTTAAAATACGCCCACCACGGATACATCCTTGAATCCGGTCGTGTGGTGATGGAAGGCGTGGCATCTGAGTTGCGCGAAAACCCCGACGTAAAAGAATTCTACCTCGGCATGTCCGAAGACGGGCGCAAATCCTTCCGCGACGTGCGCTCCTATCGTCGTCGTAAGCGTTGGCTAAGCTAAGTCAGCGAAACCAACATCTGCCAGATTAATCTCGAATGCGGGGATTCTTCCGCCGCTAAAGGAAGAACCCCATGTCCGAATATTTTGACGATCTAGAAACTCGCTCCACCGATCAACGCGCAGCGGCACTGGCTACGGCCCTACCCCAACAAATCGCCAACGCGATGACTGCCTCCGGCATGGCGGCACACCTTGGGGATGTGGATGCATCATCTATCACCGACCGCGCCGCACTAGCGGCACTACCGGTTCTTCGGAAATCCGATCTTGGTGCTGCGCAGAAGGCCAACGCCCCTTTCGGCGGCTTCACCACCCGCACCACACGCCACGTATTTCAGTCCCCCGGCCCGATCTATGAAATCGGCGGGACAAGCGATGACTGGTGGCGCATGGGCCGCTTTCTGCATGCCAGTGGCATCGGGGCCGGCGACATCGTGCAGAACTGTTTCTCCTATCACCTGACCCCTGCGGGCATGATGTTCGAAAATGGCGCTGCCGCCGTTGGCGCAACCGTGTTCCCTGCAGGCACAGGCCAGACCGAACTGCAAGCACAAGCCGCCGCTGATCTTGGGGTCACGGCTTATGCCGGCACACCGGATTACCTGAAAATCATCCTCGACAAAGGGGCCGAGATGGGCCTCGACCTTTCCCGCCTCACCCGCGCGGTTGTTGGTGGTGGGGCCCTCTTCCCAAGCCTGCGACAGGAATATGCCGACCGTGGCATCAACTGCGTTCAGTGTTATGCCACAGCTGATCTAGGCAACGTCGCCTATGAAAGCCCAGCAATGGAAGGCATGATCGTTGACGAAGGCGTAATCGTCGAGATCGTCACCCCAGGCACAGGCACCCCGGTTGCCGAGGGTGAAGTCGGCGAAGTCATCGTGACCACGCTGAACCCCGACTATCCGCTTATCCGCTTTGCCACAGGTGATCTTTCGGCTGTCATGACGGGTTCGTCCCCATGCGGACGAACCAACATGCGCATCAAGGGCTGGATGGGGCGCGCCGATCAGACTACCAAGATCAAAGGTATGTTCGTTCGCCCGGAACAAGTCGCAGCCCTTGTGGACCGTCACCCCGAAATTCTGAAAGCCCGCGTCATCGCAACACGGGTCGGCGAGCAGGACACAATGACGGTTCAAATTGAGGCCGAGGGCATCGATCAAGACGCCGTCGCTGCATCCGTGCAGGCAACGTTGAAACTTCGCGGTAAAATCGAGGTCCACGCCCACGGAAGCCTGCCAAAAGACGGCAAGGTTATAGACGATCAGCGGACTTACGACTAAGCGCTAACCTTCGGGCAGCACCAACGTAACGTTGTTTTCTTCTAGCGCCGCACGAATATCATCGTTCGGCGCTTTCGAGGACACCAGATAATCGACCTGATGAAAGTCCGCCACATGCGCAATGCCGTGGCGGTTAAACTTGCTTGGGTCGGCCAGAACTATCGTCTCGGAACTGCGCGCGATCATTGCCCGCGCAACGATTGCTTCCTCGATATTCTGATCAGACAGCCCGACATCCGCCTTAACCCCACCAATGCCGATAACGGCAAAATCTGCCAGAAAATTTCCGATACTATCAATCAACATCGGTCCCAGATTAGCCTTGACCGAGTCGTCATATTTTCCGCCAAGAACATAAACCTCGTTGTTGGAGCCGCCCGACAAGGTCGCGGCGATCAGATGCGAGTTTGTAAATATCGTCAGATCAGACAGGTGCTTGATATGTTCGGCAAACGTATGCGTTGTGGTACCAAAATCGACGAACAGAGTGCTACCTGGCGGAATAAGTGTGGCAGCCAATCGCGCCAGTTCGTGTTTTTCAGGGACGTCTTGTTCAAACCGCGCAGCCAGTGACTGCTCATACTTGTTTTGCAAAGTGATCGCGCCGCCATGCACCTTTCGAACCACACCGATCTTTGCCAGCTTCGCCAGATCCCGACGGATGGTTTCCTGCGCAACTTCAAACTGTTCCGCCAGCTCAACGACGGAGACCCGCCCATGCATATCGAGCTGGGCGCTTATCGATTGAAGGCGTTCGTTGGATTTCAATGGGTTTTCCTTTCAGGTGGGCCTAACCCAGCTTGGTTTCCACAAACTCGACACCATCATCCGTCGGGAACATGCGGACAATCGTGATCACCTCGTCCGGCGTTCCGAAATTTTCATACGTGCAGAACATGTTACTTTCACGGTGAATGTTAACTGAACACAACGAGCCGATCATAAACTGCCGGAACTTCTTCCCTTCGACGATGTTCGACAGCTCAACGATTTCGAGTTCGTGGGTATGCCCGCAAAACGACGCCTC
The DNA here is from genome assembly GCA_023134935.1 of Paracoccaceae bacterium. Taxonomy (GTDB): domain Bacteria; phylum Pseudomonadota; class Alphaproteobacteria; order Rhodobacterales; family Rhodobacteraceae; genus NORP23. Next base: position 3,560 of record JAGLUD010000030.1, read on the forward strand.
TATCCCGATATCCAGTGCAAAGTCGGTCATGCGTTTGGTGTTAATCAGCGGATCCTCGTCAGAATCCAGAATGGGATGGTGTGTCAGCATCAATAGACGATCGTATTTTATCGCCGCGATCTCGTCCTTTATAGACGCCAATATCTGTTCTTCGACAAACCCGAAATCACTTTGAAATAGCGTGGTGTCAATGCAAACGAGTAGCACGGTTTCACCGTTAACCTTGAACGTCCTCAGAAAGTTCACATCGGTGAAATAGTCCCCGATCCGCATGTTTATCGGGCTGAAAAACAGCTTATCCTTCGTGACCTTCGTTTTGTCTTTAGGATGAATAAAACGCCCGTCATAAATATATTCCCGAAACATCTCGTGCGAGCGTTTTGAATACTTGTCATGGTTTCCCAAAATCGAAACTACATTCGGACATTCCAGTTTTGACAAAAAACCCTGCATTTGCTGGAACTCGACTTGCAGTGAATCCGAGGTCATATCACCGGTGTTCAAAACGATATCCGCATCGAATGCATTCAGACGCTCCAGAACCAGATCATCATTAACGTCCCAGTGGTAAGGTCCGAAATGGATGTCCGTTATATGCAGTAAATTCATCGCCTCACCTTTGTTTTAACCGTCGGTCCCTACATCACACTTTGACAGGGCATAACAACGGAACGCATACGCTGTTTTCATTTAATCAAAGTTACGCGAGCGGATAAAGCAATAATACGCGTAATTGTGATTATTTCCCACATTATTTGTTGCGAAGCACACATTTCTTCTCTAAATTTCTACTAGAGAACAAAACTCCAACAGCATCGGGCAATTTTCGCCCGAATTACGGACATAAACATGCCGGACGCGCCCACCAAATCTCACGATGCATCGTGGGACGTTATCGTCATCGGTGCCGGAGTCGTAGGCTGCGCCATCACACGACGCTTTGCCTTGTCCGGCGCCAAAACGTTGCTGTTGGAAAGGGGTTCCGACATCCTTTCAGGCGCAAGCAAAGCGAACAGCGCGATCATGCACACGGGCTTCGATGCGCCCCCTGACAGCGTCGAGCTTGCCTGCATGAAGGCCGGATACAGCGAATACCTCGACATCGCCAGCAAGATGAATTTGCCGACAATGAAATGCGGTGCGCTGGTGGTTGCTTGGGA
>JAGLUD010000300.1 GCA_023134935.1 Paracoccaceae bacterium
TTTACAGCTCGATGATTTTTACGCCCCTAGGCGTGGCTGACAGGGCTATCTCGCCATTTCGCAAGCGCAGCGCGTCATCACCGAAAACCCCTTTGCGCCAACCGCTTAGGGCCTTTACTTCATCGTCATCACCATTTGCAATCGCATCCAAATCATTCGCAGTCGCTATCAGTTTTGGCGCAACGTGATACCGCTCTGCCTTGGATTTCAGCAAAACACGAAGCAAATCACCCAGGGATTCAGTGCCGTTTTTCTTGACACGAACAGGCGGAGCCGTCGGCAAATCATCTTCCGGACACGCCTCGCCTGCCTTCACTGCGGCTAAAATGCCATCCGCTGTCGCACCTTTACGTGCTTCGCGCAGCAGAAGACGAGAGCGATTAAGGTCTTCGTAAGATTTCGGGCGTGTCGAGGCCAATTCCATCAGCGCATCGTCTTTAATCACGCGGTTACGCGGGATATTACGTGTTTGCGCGGTGATCTCTCGGAACTTTGCCAGCTCCCGAACAACCGACAGAAAACGGCCAGACGTCGTGCGGGTTTTCAAGCGTTTCCATGCATTTTGCGGCTCAATCCGATAGGTAGCAGGATCTGTTAAAATCGCCTCTTCTTCCGTTACCCAACTGGTACGGTCGGTCTTTTTTAACTGTTTATCAAGATATTCATAAATCACTCGAAGATGTGTCACATCCGCCAATGCATAGGTTTTCTGCTTGTCGGTAAGCGGGCGGCGGCTCCAATCCGTAAACCGAGAGGACTTATCGACACTCCCTTTCACAATCTGGCGCACCAGTTTTTCGTACCCTACTTGTTCACCAAATCCACAAACCATCGCGGCGATCTGCGTGTCAAAGAACGGCTCGGGGATTACGCCACCCTCAATGCAGAAAATCTCCAAATCCTGACGGGCGGCATGGAAAACCTTAACAACGTCGGTGTTCTTGAACAGCTCGTACATCGGGGTAAGATCGATGCCGTTGGCGAGTGGATCAACGATAACCGCGTTCTCGTCACCCTCGCCCGGGTAGGCCATCTGGATTAGGCAAAGTTGGGAATAATATGTGCGTTCGCGAAGGAATTCCGTGTCGACCGTAACATACGGCTGTGATGCGCATTCGTCGCAAAATTTAGCTAAATCTTCTGTTTTAGTAATAGTAATCATAATTATCCGTTCTGCGCGTCGGCACGGGATTTCCCCGCCACGTCTTGCGCCAGCGTTGCCGCCATAAATCTGTCGAGGTCGCCGTCTAGAACACCTTGTGTATCCGACGTTTCCTCGTTCGTTCGTAAGTCTTTAACCATTTGGTAGGGTTGCAGGACGTAAGACCTAATCTGGTTGCCCCAACCCGCGTCGCCTTTACTTTCATGCGCATCCTGAATGGATTCGGTCCGCTTGCGCATTTCAATCTCGTACAGGCGTGATTTCAACGCCGCCATACAGTTAGCCCTGTTCTGATGCTGTGATTTCACCGAACTGGTCACCACGATACCCGACGGAATATGCGTAATTCGCACAGCCGAATCCGTGGTGTTAACGTGTTGTCCGCCCGCCCCCGAGGAACGATATGTATCCACACGAATTTCTGATGGATTGATATCAATCTCGATATTGTCGTCGATCACAGGATATACCCAGACAGAGCTAAACGACGTATGCCGTTTCGCAGCACTATCAAAAGGCGAGATCCGCACCAACCGATGCACACCGCTTTCGCTTTTCAGCCAACCATATGCGTTGTGGCCTTTGACCTGATACGTTACGGATTTGATACCTGCCTCGTCGCCAGAATTATACGACATAGTCTCGACGGTATAACCCTTCTTCTCGGCCCAGCGAACGTACATGCGCGCCAACATAGACGCCCAGTCGCAGCTTTCCGTGCCACCCGCGCCAGCGTTAATTTCGATGAAAGTGTCGTTGGCGTCGGCTTCTCCGCTCAGCAAGGCTTCCAGCTCCAGCTTGGCGGCAAGAACGGTCAGCTTGGCAATGGCGTCCTGTGCATCGGTGATAACCTCTTGGTCATCTTCGATTTCGCCCAGCTCGATCATATCGACGTTGTCTTGCAGATCACCCGCCAAGGATTTGTAGTTGTCCATAGCATCGACAAGGTTTTGACGCTCGCGCATCAGCTTTTGCGCACGCTCAGGATTATCCCATAACGTCGGGTCCTCGGACATCGCGTCGAACTCTTCCATTCGATGCGCAGCGGTTTCCCAGCCCATGCGTTGGCGCAGTAGGTCCAGTGATTTTTCGATCTCTGCGACCTGTTTTTCTGTTTCTGCACGCATTAGTAGGCTCCGAAAGGATGTTTGGTGTTAGTTGTATCTAACTAACCCAGCCAAAAGGGTAAAGAGGGGTCAGTAAAGCCCGCCGCTGGAAAGACCGCCGAAGGTCGGTTTGACGGGGATGATGACTTGTTCGCCACCAATGATGACGGTTTCAAAGGTTTCGCCCTCGCCCCGATTAAAGAACAGCAAATCGCGGCCCATCACGAAGCCACCGTCGATGAATTCGCCGTATGAACCATAACCAGGCTCTTCGCCCTGACGGAACAGCTCGCTTACAACGTAGTCACCTTCTTCATCGTCGGCAAGACGAACACCAGTATAGCGGTCGATGTTAACAAACACTGAACCCGGCGGAACATCGTGATCCACGGTCGGGAACATTTCCAGCGCCACTTCCATGAATTCCGAGAATACCGGCCCGCACAATGTTCCACCATAAGCCCCGCGGCCCATCGGTTTGGGTATATCAAATCCGATGTAACACCCAGCCACGATTTTCGGTGTAAACCCGACAAACCAAGCATCTTTTGACTGATTGGTCGTACCGGTCTTACCCGCAATCGGCACATTCAGAACCGCGCCCACTGTGCTGGCCGCAGTACCATTACTAACAACGCCCTGCATCATCGAGGTAAGCTGATACGCCGTAATCTGATCCATGATCCGAACCGAGTTATCCTTAACCCAAGGTTCGCGTTCCATCGCCATCTCGAACCCCTGACAATCGTCGCAGACGCGCTGGTCGTGCCGGAAAACAGTGTTGCCGTAACGATCTTGCACACGGTCAACCAATGTCGGTTCCACCTGCTTGCCGCCATTAGCGAACATCGCATAAGCCGCCACCATCTTGAACAATGTCGTTTCACCTGCACCCAACGAATAGGAAATCAGTTCGGGCATGTCATCATAAACACCGAAGCGTTCAGCGTATTCACTAACTACGTCCATCCCGACGTTTTGCGCAATACGAATGGTCATCAAGTTACGCGAATACTCAATCCCGGTGCGCATAGGTGCTGGACCATAGAACTTCTTCGATGAGTTCTGCGGCCGCCAGATCCCTTCAGCAGTCTCCACTTCAATTGGTGCATCAACCACGATCGTTGCGGGCGTATATCCACTGTCTAGCGCAGAAGCATAAACAAATGGTTTAAAAGCCGACCCCGGCTGGCGGTTTGCCTGCGTTGCACGGTTAAATACGCTTGTCTGGTAACTGAACCCGCCCTGCATGGCCAGAACTCGGCCAGTTTGCGTATCCATTGCCATGAACGCACCCTGAATGGCGGGCACTTGCTGCATTTCCCAGAACTGAAACTCGTCGTCTTTCATGTTGGCAGAAACCAACACGACATCACCCAGCGCCCAGATATCGGAAGCCGCCTTAGGCGTGCCGTTTGGTTTGTTGTCTTCATCAACCGTGCGTGCCCATGTGGTGTCGGCAACCTTCAAGTAATGCCCGTCTTCGTCCTCATCGATGCCCTCAATGCCAATACGAACGGAGCTGTCGCCAACTTTGGTTACGATTGCAAGATACCAATCCTCAACATCACGAGGCAGATATAGTTCATTCAATGCACCGCGCCATTCGGCTTCTGAAAGTGTCTCTGCCGCCTCGATATTGGCCAAAGGTCCCCAGTAGATCTCCAACGCCCGATCATACTCGACAAGGCGGTTCTGTAACGCCTTGGCCGCAACACGTTGCAATTCGGGATCCATGGTCGAGCGAATAGCCAAACCACCCGAGAACAATTCCTCCTCGCCAATAGAGCGGGATAGCTGACGGCGAATTTCATCGGTAAAGTAACTGCGTGGCGGCATTTTGGACCGTGCCGAGGCTAATTCGCCACCTTGTACGGTCAATAACGGTGCGGCTTTGGCCACTTCGAATTCTTCTTCAGTGATATATTCGTTTTCGAACATCTCTTTAAGAATGAAATTCCGTCGACTGACAGCCCGATCATAGTTTCGCACCGGATGGTAGTCATTCGGAGCCTTAGGATGGACTGCCAAGAACGCCGCCTCGGCAATCGACAATTCTTCCAACGTCTTGCCAAAGTACGTCTGTGCTGCCGCTGTTACCCCATAAGAATTCCGCCCCAGAAAAATCTCGTTAAGGTAAAGACTCAGAATATCGTCTTTGCTAAGCGTATTCTCGATCCTGGCCGCTAGAACGATCTCTTTGATCTTACGTTCCAGCTTACGCGAACCGTCCAACAAGAAGTTTTTCATAACCTGCTGCGTAATGGTCGAGGCCCCGCGAAGCCGCCCACCCTGCGCCGCATCAATCAACGCTTTCAATATCCCAAGTGGGTCATAGCCAGCATGGTGATAAAAATTCTTGTCCTCTGCGCTAATAAAGGCGGCTTTAACAACTTCGGGAATTTCATCAACTGGCGTAAAAATACGGCGTTCGCGCGCGAATTCGTCCATAACCAACCCGCGGCCAGAATATATTCGCGACAAAGTCGGAGGTTCGTACAGCGCCAGTTGTTCATGGTTAGGCAGGTCGTGGCTATATATCCAGAACAGGGTCATCAGCCCCATTCCGCCCATAATCATGCCTAAAACGGCCCAACTAAACAGGAACCCGAAGAAATTCAAAATGGCTCTTAGCAACGACTCTACCTCCGTGTCAGTCCCCCGTATAGTCGAGGGGGCACGGGGCGTCAAAACTCCATTCAGCCTGTGGCGAAAAATTAGGCATGTGTCGGAAATATTTCGCCGATTGCGGCAGATGCTGTGATTTCGGTTGTATTACATCCAAGCGTAAGGCTAATGTGGTTCCCACTGACTCCGTTGTGAATTGTATGTTCCCGGACGTCAGTCGAAAAGTTTTGTTACACCCGCGCGTTTTGGCAGTGAATGTCACGCGGAATGTGACAGGCGCGATGCGCCACCCGCTAATTCTGCACTGTCTGTTAGATAGTTGCAGCTTCAACAATCAGGTACTTTTAATGGTGCCGGAGAGATAACCGCGATGAAACGCGTTGATACAGGCAGAGAATACCACGGGGGCAGTTTGCCTTCCGGTTTTGCTATGTCAGCTCGTTCTTCCCAAACAAACAGCACGTCCAGCCCGCCTTCGTTAGTAAACGAGGCGCCGCCCGGTCGTCGTAGAAAGCTTACATGTCAAAGAAAATGCTTATCGATGCCACCCACGCCGAGGAGACTCGGGTCGTTGTGGTTGACGGAAACAAGGTCGACGAATTTGACTTTGAATCCCTTAATAAACGCCAGCTCGCTGGCAATATCTACCTAGCAAAAATTACGAGGGTTGAACCTTCCCTTCAGGCTGCATTCGTTGATTACGGTGGAAA
>JAGLUD010000301.1 GCA_023134935.1 Paracoccaceae bacterium
ATCCGCGAGGAAACCAAGAGCAATCTGGTGAAGTCATCTGAGGGTGTTCCGACTCCCAAAGATATTTGCAAGATTCTGGATGATTATGTGATCGGCCAATCCGTTGCCAAAAAGGTGCTGTCTGTGGCGGTTCATAACCACTACAAACGCCTTGATCACGCTTCTGAAAACGCGGACGTGGAACTGGCGAAGTCGAACATTATGCTGGTTGGTCCGACAGGTTGTGGTAAAACGCTGCTTGCGCAAACATTGGCGCGCGTACTGGATGTGCCGTTTACGATGGCTGATGCAACGACATTGACCGAAGCTGGTTATGTTGGCGAAGACGTTGAAAACATCATTCTGAAGCTGCTTCAATCCGCTGAATATAATGTTGAACGTGCGCAGCGCGGTATCGTTTACATTGACGAGATCGACAAAATTTCCCGCAAGTCGGACAACCCGTCGATCACCCGCGATGTTTCGGGTGAGGGTGTACAGCAAGCCTTGCTGAAGATCATGGAGGGCACGATTGCCTCTGTTCCACCGCAAGGTGGGCGCAAGCATCCACAGCAGGAATTCTTGCAGGTGGACACGTCTAACATCCTGTTTATCTGTGGCGGTGCGTTTGCGGGCCTCGACAAGATCATTTCGCAGCGCTTCAAAGGCACAGCAATGGGCTTCGGTGCTGATGTGCGGGACACTGAAGACAAGCCGGTCGGCGAGGTTCTGCAACAGTTGGAACCGGAAGATCTGCTGAAATTTGGCTTGATTCCTGAATTTGTGGGTCGCTTACCGGTGATCGCTGCGCTGACCGACCTGGATGAAGATGCGCTGGTTACAATCCTGACCGAACCTAAGAATGCACTGGTCAAACAGTACCAACGCCTGTTCGAGATGGAAGACGTACAGCTAACGTTCACCGAGGATGCGCTAACGGCCATTGCTGCGCGCGCGATCGAGCGGAAGACTGGGGCACGTGGTTTGCGTTCGATCCTCGAGGAAATCTTGCTGGAATCGATGTTCGAACTTCCAGGCATGGGGACTGTGGACGAGGTCGTGGTGAACGCCGAGGCTGTCCGTCGCGAAGGCGAACCTTTGCTCATCTACTCGGATAAAGAAGGTGAAGCAGCGTCTGCCTCCTGAATTGGGTAGACCTGCCCTAAGAAATTAGGGCATAAGCTTGATAAACATTGATGCTGGAGTCGTTATGAAATTTATCTTGCGTGTACTGACATGGTGGAACGGACAATCGTTCGGAACCCAGATTTTCACTTGGCGTAACGGCGTGCCTGTCGGCGAAGATGAGCTTGGGAACAAGTATTACACCAACAAAGATCAATCCAAGCGTTGGGTCATTTATGATGGCCCGATCGAAGGGTCGCGCATTTCGCCTGACTGGCACGGATGGTTGCATCACACCTTTGATGAATGCCCGGGGACGACCCCGTTGCAGCACAAATCATGGGAAAAGCCGCATCTGCCAAATTTGAGCGGAACCAACGCGGCATATCACCCGCCGGGCAGTATTTTGTCAGCCCAGCCCGCTGCCACAGATTATGAGGCTTGGCAGCCTGAATAAGGGGCTTTGAGTATGGCAAACAA
>JAGLUD010000302.1 GCA_023134935.1 Paracoccaceae bacterium
CTGAATGTTGGTAGTGACGTTAAATTGTCCGGTGTGAAAGTCGGGACGTTGACGTCGATCACGCTGGATCCGGATACGTATCAAGCGATCACCGAGGTGTCGATTGATAATGATGTGTTAATCCCTGATGACGCGGAAATTAAGGTTTCCACCGATGGGTTGCTTGGTGGTGCCTACCTTGAAGTTACCGCCGGCGGGTCGCCGTTCATGCTGGAGCCAGATGGCGAATTTGTTTACACGCAAGGGGCCGTCAGCCTAATTAATCTGTTGTTAAAGTTTGGTGGCAGCAGTGACGAGTAAGGTAATAACAATATTGATGGCCTTGTTGTGGGCACCGCTTGCAACGGCGCAATCGTTGCTGGACGTGATAGATTCCGAAATCATCGTCGAAACACTTTCTGAATCCGAGTATAGCATTCCAGTGCCTTATCTGGAGGTCGAGCTGCAACCAGCGCTGTCGGATGTCGCACAAACAGCGCTTCTACGTGGTTTGGATCGTATCAACGGTACAGCGCAAGATATCGTAATTGCTGTTAGTGAAACCGTCACTTACGAGCGGCTGGAAGTTACTTTGCTGGCGTGTAGATATCCGCGTGGCGACATTAATTCCGACGCTTTCGCGCAGTTAGTCATTAGCGACGTTCGCGAAGAAGTACCCCGTTTTATAGGATGGATGTTCGCGTCCAGCCCGGCGCTTTCCGCGCTGGATCACCCGCGCTACGATGTTTGGGTGCTTAGCTGCCAAAGCTCGTAAGCGGTCGTTTCGGCGGATAATCCCCAAAAGTCGGCCTTGCTTTCCAACGCTGCTGAAAGTTTGACACGAAAGTCTTCTCGATTGATTTCAGCACCGCCCATTGTGGCAAGGTGATCGGTAAGAAACTGTGTGTCGAGCAATGTGAATCCGCCGACTTTCAACCGCGCCACTAACGCCAACAACGCGAGCTTTGATCCGTCAGTCATGGTTGAGAACATACTCTCGCCAAAGAATGCACTGCCTATACTGACGCCGTAAAGGCCGCCCGCTAATTCGCCTTCTTTCCAGACCTCAACGGAATGCGCGAAGCCCAAACGGTGCAGTTCATTGTATTGTGTGCGGATCGACGGATTTATCCATGTTTCATCGCGATTGGCGCAAGCGTCCAGTACGAATTCAAAACAGGTGTTAACCGTAAATTCATACTTGCCGGACAACAGTCGTTTGCGAAGGCTTTTGGAGACATGGAAACCATCCAGCGGGATGATACCGCGTTTTTCAGGGTCCACCCAGAATACTGATGTATCTTCGGCGGTTTCTGCCATTGGAAACACACCCGAACAATATGCGCGCAGCAAAAGTTCGGGCGTTAATTCCGTGGTGTCAGTCAAGGCTTGTAGTAGTCTCTAGCCAGTTTTCCAGCCAGTGAATATCGTAATTGCCGGACAAAACATCGGCCTCTGCCAGAAGCGCACGATGCAGGGGTGCTGTAGTGTCGACACCGTCGACGATCAGCTCGTCTAAAGAGCGTTTCAAACGTGCGAAGGCGGCGTCGCGATCAGGCGCATGCACGATCAGCTTTGCGATCAGACTGTCGTAGTAAGGCGGGATCGAGTAGCCGTCATATATGTGGCTGTCCATTCGCACGCCCAGACCACCCGGTGCGTGAAACTGCGAAATTTTACCCGGAGATGGGCGAAATTCCGGCACTTTTTCCGCGTTAATCCGGCATTCAATCGAATGGCCGTTTGGTACAAGGTCTTTTTGTTTAAAGGACATCGGCTCCCCAGCGGCCACGAGGATTTGTTCGCGTACCAGATCGACACCGTACACGGCCTCGGTGACGGGGTGTTCCACTTGCAGGCGGGTGTTCATCTCGATGAAGAAGAACTCGCCATTCTCATAGAGGAATTCGACGGTTCCAGCGCCTGCGTAATTGATCGAGGCAACCGCGTCAGCACAAACCTTACCGATTTTGTCGCGTGTTTTTGCGTCGATAACTGGCGACGGGCACTCCTCAAGAACCTTTTGGTGGCGGCGCTGCAATGAACAATCGCGCTCGCCCAAATGTACCGCTTTACCCTTGCCGTCGCCGAACACCTGTATTTCGATGTGGCGAGGTAGGGTCAGATATTTCTCGATATAGACTTCATCGTTGCCGAATGCTGCTTTGGATTCAGAACGTGCGGTGCGGAAAGCTTCTTCAAGATCATCCGCCGTTTTTGCAACCTTCATGCCACGACCACCGCCACCGGCGGTAGCTTTGACAATGACAGGGAAACCCATTTCTGTGGAAATTTCCATGGCTTCTTCAACCGTCGGAACACCACCGGGAGAACCAGGAACGCAAGGCACGCCAAGGTTTTTCATGGTGTCTTTGGCGGTAATTTTGTCGCCCATCATGTTGATGTGATCAGCTGTTGGACCAATGAATGTCAGCCCGTGATCTTGAATGATCTGCACAAAATTGGCGTTTTCGGACAGGAAACCGTAACCGGGGTGGATCGCCTCGGCGCCTGTGATCTCGCAAGCAGATATAATGTTGGGGATCGAAAGGTAGCTGAGCGTGCCGGATGGCGGGCCAATGCAGACACTTTCGTCAGCCATGCGAACGTGCATGGCGTCAGCGTCAGCGGTGGAGTGCACAGCAACCGAGCCAATGCCCATTTCTTTACAGGCGCGAATAACGCGTAGAGCGATTTCACCACGGTTAGCGATGAGAATTTTCTTGAACATTCGTCCGGTTCCCCGATTTATTCTAGGATGATCAGCGGATCGCCGAATTCTACAGGCGCGCCGTCGTCAACCAAAATGCGCGTTACCTTGCCGGATTTAGGGGCAGGGATCTGGTTCATGGTTTTCATGGCTTCGATGATCAATAGCGTTTGACCTTCTTTAACCGAGTCGCCAACTTTTACGAACGCATCAACACCTGGTTCAGCTGATAGATAGGCCGTGCCAACCATTGGAGAGTTCACAGCGCCTGCAAGTTGTGCGGGATCGTCGCTGGCAGCAGGTGCAGCCGCAGGAGCCGCCGTGGCAGCAGGAGCGGCGGCAACAGCAACGGGTGCGGCAGCGACAATAGCAGCTGCCTGCATTTGGCGCGCTACGCGTACGTTTAGGACGTCGTCTTTGCCAAACTCGCGCATAACTTCGATTTCGGTAAGGTCATTCGTGCGCAGCAATTCTGCCAGTGCGGTAATGAAGTCAACGTCGGAATTTTGTTTTTTGTCGCCCATGATTTCCTCGGGATTTTTTCCGGTCAAACCGGTATTTCGTTCTGGGGCCACTTATACGCTTTTCGGCACCTGCTGGGAAGCTTAGATGCCGAAAAGCTTTATCTAATTGTTAACCTGTTCGTTAAAGCTGCGAACGCGCCCGATCGACGAAGTTTTGCATCGCGGAAGCAGGCGCAAATCCACGCAACATTTCGGTGCCGATCAGGAAAGAAGGTGTTCCTGTAATCTTCATACGAGAAGCCAATACACGGTTCTTGGCGATGACTTGCGTTACAACTTCATCATCCATGTGTGCGACCATCAATTCGGCATCGCCACCAACATCAGAAAGCAAACGCGACAACGTTTTGACGTTCACTGCGCCATTATGAGTCATTAAAGCATCGTGGTAGGCTTCGTAAATCTCATCGCCTTGATTAATAAGGACCGATATTGCGGCCTTTGAAGCGAGCGTTGAGTCGGCTCCGAGGATAGGCAATTCCTTCAGCACAAACCGGACATCATCGTTGTTTTCGATGATCGTCTGAATTTCCGGATGCGCACGCTTC
>JAGLUD010000303.1 GCA_023134935.1 Paracoccaceae bacterium
TACGGCGGCATCGGTTCCAGCTACACCGCCTATGGCCTGATCGCCCGCGAGGTCGAAAAAGTCGACAGCGGATACCGGTCTATGATGTCGGTGCAATCCTCGCTGGTCATGTACCCAATCTATGCTTACGGATCAGAAGAACAGCGCATGAAATACCTACCGAAACTGGCCTCCGGTGAATGGATCGGCTGTTTTGGCCTAACCGAACCCGACGCCCGTTCCGACCCTAACGGCATGAAAACCCGTGCTACGAAAGTTCAGGGTGGATACGTTCTGAACGGTTCCAAAATGTGGATTTCGAATTCGCCAGTTGCCGATGTTTTTGTCGTCTGGGCAAAATCCGACGCACACGACGGAAAAATCCGTGGCTTCGTTCTGGATAAAGGTACCAAAGGCCTGTCAGCGCCTAAAATCTCCGGAAAACTATCACTCCGCGCCTCGATCACTGGTGAAATCGTCATGGAAAACGTCGAAATCCCCGAGGATGCAATCTTGCCAGACGTCGAAGGTCTGAAAGGCCCGTTCGGCTGCCTGAACCGCGCCCGCTACGGCATAAGTTGGGGTGCGTTGGGCGCTGCTGAATTCTGCTGGCGCTCCGCTCGCCAATACGGCCTCGACCGGAAGCAATTCGGCAAACCACTGGCACAAACCCAGCTGTTCCAGAAGAAACTCGCCGACATGCAAACCGAAATCGCACTTGGTCTACAAGCCAGCCTGCGCGTCGGCCGCCTGATGGACGAAGGCCGCGCCGCGCCCGAGATGATCTCCATCGTCAAACGCAACAACTGTGGTAAAGCGCTGGATATCGCCCGCCAATCGCGCGACATGCACGGCGGCAATGGTATTTCCGAAGATTTCCAGATCATGCGCCACATGCTGAACCTCGAAACGGTCAATACATATGAGGGCACGCACGACGTCCACGCCCTAATTCTGGGCCGTGCTCAAACCGGACTTCAGGCGTTTTTCTGATGCGCCAAAGGGCGGTTGAGCTGTTCGCGGTGGCGGTGAATGCTGCAAACCCCGCGCTGGCGCTCCGCCCACATCTGAACGATTTGCCTGCGATAGTTGGGCGATATGTCTTGATCAGCATCGGCAAAGCCGCCTGTGCGATGATGGAAGAGGCGATCGCCAATCTGCCGAAGGACGCAAGGTTTGAGGCGATCGCGGTCACGAATTACGAAAACGCCCGCGATATTGAGCGTTGCGTTGTCATGGCAGCAGGTCATCCTGTGCCAGACGAAAACGGAGCGGCCGCAGGGCAAGCTGTCATCGACCTGTTGAAAACCACAGCGGCAAACGATGTGGTTCTAGCTTTGATCAGCGGCGGTGGCTCAGCCTTGCTGCCCGCGCCCGTTGAAGGCGTCAGCCTTGCCGATAAGGCCGAGGTCAGCCGCATTTTGCTGGGCGCAGGTGTAGACATCACGCAGATGAACCTTGTGCGCCAGCATTTGTCCCGCCTTAAGGGGGGCGGACTGGCGCGTTTGGCCGCGCCTGCGAAGTTGCATGGATACATATTGTCCGACGTAATCGGCGACGACCTTCGCGTTATTGCCAGTGGTCCGACGGTTGCCCCGATTGCCACACGATCCGTCGCACGGGAGTTGTTAATAAATCTTAACGTATTTGATCAAATGCCAGTATCTGTGCAGGCTTACTTAAAGGTTAACGCTCCTGAAGCGGCGGCGACGCCTTCGGAAAACACCCTTATCGGTTCAAACGGTCACAGCCTACGCGCCATGCAAGTTGCCTCAGGTAACGGGATAATCGTTAGCGAATCCTTAACGGGGGACGTAAGCGAAGCGGCTGAGTTGATTTTGAAATCCGCCCTGCAGAACCCAGCCAATACGCTGATATTTGGTGGTGAAACCACTGTGACCATCCGTGGAAACGGTAAGGGTGGGCGCAATCAGGAACTCGCCCTGCGCGTGGCGATGCTGGCCGAAAACGAGAACCTAGGCGACTGGCTTTTTCTTAGCGGCGGCACTGACGGGCGCGATGGCCCGACCGATGCGGCAGGCGGAATCGTTGACGGAAACACCGTGCAACGTATCCGAAATGCGGGTGAAAACCCCGAAGCGTTGCTGGCGAATAACGACAGCTATGCGGCCCTGAAAGCCGCAGGGGATTTGTTGATGACGGGGGCCACAGGCACTAATGTTGCCGATGTGCAGGTGTTTTTGCGGTCTACCAAAGGGTAAAGCGAAGCTCCTCCGGTTGAAGGCAAATTTCGTTGCTACAGGCTTGGATTGTCAGCACGGCAGTCGTCGGAACCGCGTCAGGAATAACACCAACCAACTCCAGCTCACCCTCGTACAATGCCAGTAATTCATCGTTAAATGTCAGCGCTTTAACCAGTGGCTCAGGGTAATCTCTAACCGCAATCGGCACATCCCCAACGGTCAAATCGGTGGGGATAAAGTAGTCCTCCAACGGTTCATGCGCGTTCACATGCCAACCGTCCTTCACCTTGATCTGCACCGTAATAGTCCCCGCTTTCCGATCAATATCCGCCGCCACCCGCACAGCGCCACTAGCGACCGAGCGCACATTCCCCGTCGCCCCCAACGTCAATGTTTGCGAACCAAAAAGCGTATAACCCCGCACCTCGGGCGCAGCCAGCGCATTGGCAGATAAAGCCGCCGCCAGAACCAACGCCTGTTGGGTGTAAAGCGGAGCCTCCATCCGATTGCCGAGCCCAACCAACAGGTTCAACGCCAGCGCATTGCCTGCCGGAATTTCGCTATCGTCTACCGGATAGAACGCCCCCAAACCCTCAACAGTTTCAGTCATCCGGTAAGCGCCGTCCTGTTCAACGAATCGCTTGGAAACCTCCACCGCCATGCGGTCCGCGTCCGTTAACCAATCCGCGTCCGACCCGTAATCGTGCAACGCCAACAGCGCCAGACCCATGCCGGCATAGTCCGCCAGCTGTCCGGCAATACTGGCACT
The DNA here is from genome assembly GCA_023134935.1 of Paracoccaceae bacterium. Taxonomy (GTDB): domain Bacteria; phylum Pseudomonadota; class Alphaproteobacteria; order Rhodobacterales; family Rhodobacteraceae; genus NORP23. Next base: position 2,953 of record JAGLUD010000303.1, read on the forward strand.
ACCATCAATACTGACCCGCAGTAGATCATCACCAGACATCATGTCCGACAATATAAAGGAGGCCGCTTGCGCAGCGGCATCGTAATAATCCGGCCTATCGAATACGTACCCCGCCTCGGCGAGTGTCTCGATCATGGCGGCATTCCACGACACCACGACTTTACGATCTTTGAAGGGAACGGGCCGTCGCAACCGCGCCGCCCGCATCTTGTCCAGCAACGGATCAAGGCGGGCGAAATCCACATCGTCGGTTAGGTGAATCGAATTTGACCCTTCGAAATTCCCGTCATCGGTGATGTTGAACGTGTCGATCACATAATCCGCATCCGCACCTAAAACCGCCCGAACTTCCGCCGGAGTCCACGCGTAAAACACGCCTTCCTCCAATTTCCCATCAGCATCAATCGAGTCAGCATCCTGTGCCGAATAGAACCCGCCATCAGGCCCTCGCATCTCGCGTAGTACGTAATCGAAGGTGCGCTCCGCCGCCCGACGATACCGCGCTTCGCCAGTAATTTCCCAAGCGCGGACCAGTAACCGTCCGATCAAAGCCTGATTATATAGCATCTTTTCAAAGTGCGGCACATGCCACTCGGGGTCCGTCGAATAGCGATGGAAACCACCCCCAACATGATCGTGAATTCCACCCATCAGCATTCCGTCCAGCGCGCTCAGAACAGCACTCAGCATTTCAACATCGCCATCACGTTCCGCTTGATCCAGCAGGAACAGGAAGGTCGATTCACGCGGGAATTTGGGCGAAACCCCAAGCCCGCCATTGAATTCGTCAATCCCCGTCAATATTCCATTAGCCGCGGCCTGCACCGCCTCTGGCGTCAAATCCTTCGCAGCGGCAGAACTGTTCATATAACCGCGGATCAACTCACTGAACTCTGCAGCATTGGCGCTAAGACCTGCACTATCCGCCTGCCACGCATCGTTGATTTGGCGCAGAATGCGCAGGAACGTGTCCGGCGGGTAATACGTGCCCGCATAAAACGGATCAGCACT
>JAGLUD010000304.1 GCA_023134935.1 Paracoccaceae bacterium
ACTGTTCGTCAAGATCTGGCCGCTGTTCACGATCGATCTTAATGGAAATGTAATGTTCGTTAAGAAATGCCCCTATGGCTTTGCTCTCGAAACTTTCTTCCTCCATCACGTGGCACCAGTGGCAGGATGAATACCCGATCGACAGGAATATCGGCTTGCGCTCGGCGCGCGCCTTGGCCAACGCCTCCTCGCCCCACGGATACCAGTCGACCTCATTATAGAGGTGCTGCTGCAAGTAAGGCGAAACCTGCCCCAACAGGTGATTAGGCTCTTGTGCCGAGGCCGTTGTTCCCATGGCCAGCGCGACCAAGATCGTTTGGATAAGTTTCATGCAAAGCACTCCTTCACTGTCAGCATAGCGCTGGACAAGTCCGTTCGTCGCGGCCTATCTGGTTTAAGTAGAACAATTTTTCGTTAGGGAGCGAAATATGGAAATTACGTCAAAAGGTTTGCAGTCAGATTTCATCTTTCATGGATTCGAGGCAGTCAGAACCGACCACGGTGATTGTAGTTCCGTACGCACCCCAAATAACCCCGACTATTTCTTCGGAAACTTTCTGCTGTTTGCAGGGCCGCCAGCCGTGGGGGATTTCACCCACTGGATGGCGAAGTTTGAAGAAGCTTTCGCGCCCTTTCCAAACATACACCACCATACTTTTCAATGGCTTCCGAGCGCACCACCAGATTCAGCGGCGCTGAAGGAATTTAAACAGGCAGGGTTCACGATCGACGAAACTTCGGTTTTGGCGACGCAAGCGGTTCAAACCGATAAACCTGCGCCCGCTGGTGTAACATTTCGCAAGATTCGCACAGATGTCGAGTGGTTGACCGTGATTGATGCCCAAACTCGCGACGGGTTCCCGCAAATCCCCATGGATGAATATCGCCGATATAAAGAGGTAAGCTTTGCGAATTATCGGCGAATGGCTGAACAAGGTCTCGGCGATTGGTGGGGCGCATTTAAGGGCTATGAACTGGTGGCAGATCTTGGTCTGTTCTTTGGTGACAGTGTCGGCCGATTCCAGTCTGTTGAAACCGCGTCGGAACATCGCCGCCAAGGTATTTGCCGCGCGTTGGTGCACCACGTTTCCAATTACGGATTGAAGGCGCATCCGGGAATCACGCTGGTTATGCACGCCGACGCACACGATGTTGCGCGCGGGATTTATTGCAGCGTGGGGTTTGAGGAAATTGAGACCCTCCACGCGGCCTACCGACCACCAGTGCAACGCTAGTAAAAGTCCGCGTCACGATCGGCAGTTACACCATTTGTTAACCATTTCCCCGTATAACGGTCAGCACTGAGCGAGGCGGGCTAACAACCCGTAGGTTTATCGCGCTAAAGCATTTTGAGTACCGTTGCAGTTTTTCGCAACACGCAGACACTAAACCGCCCATCCGTTGCACCGGCTTTCAACCGGTAATGTCAGCAACAGCTTGGGGATGGGATTTTAGCGCGGTACGCCTGACCTCGGTCAGAACAGGGTGGTTTCTAAACCGGATCACCCGAAATCATGGCCAGATTGGCCTTCCCGAGGCATTTCAGGCAGCTAGGCGCGGGTTTTACCCGAACGTCGGTTTTTTTGTGCCAAAATGGTGTATTTGGACTGATTGCTATTTAGATACTCAATGTCTGCTAAGCGGACGAAGTTGCCGTATGCCGTATGATCAGCGGTTGACGTCTTTTCGAATACTATCTGAAACAGAAATGCCTTTGTCATTTAGATCGAACATCACGGTTGATTTGACGATACGGCAAATTTCTAGAAGTTCAGAAATCTCACTTACTTTTTCTGAAATAATCTTGATCGAGCCCTTGCCATTGTCAATCCGTTCAAATTGAAGAGCTTGCTTACTGATCGTACTTTCAATCAACTCTAAATGATCCAGCCGTTTGTATCCCATACGAATTTCTAGTTGGTATGAGTTTTGATTGGCCTTCCTTCCACCAACCTTTACAAAGACTTCAACGGACGGAATGGGGAATTTCGCTGAGACCGTCGACCCTCGCGGGGCGTCCTTTAGAAGACCAGTTGTCTTTTGCTTGAAGAGCGTAAAACCACCGTTGAGATCATTGTCTGAGTCTGTCCCGCGCTTCATCTCCGTCAGTATTTTTTTGCCAACAACGATCACTGAAAATATGGCGACAACGGCGATAACGCCTATACCTGCCAGTATTCCAACTAATATCCCTGTACCAGTCATCTTCGTCCTCCAATCCCTATGTAGTTGACTAAAGGCAATCATCTTGTGGCGCAATGCCTGAACTTTGCGCGTTGCTGTGGGCT
>JAGLUD010000305.1 GCA_023134935.1 Paracoccaceae bacterium
AGATAAACTTCACATGCTCCGGTGGTTCTTCCAACGTCTTCAGCAACGCATTGAAAGCCGAGGTAGACAGCATGTGCACCTCATCGATGATATAGACTTTGTAACGGGCCGAGGCCGCACGGTAATGCACGCTCTCGATAATTTCGCGAATATCCCCGACACCGGTACGCGAGGCCGCATCCATTTCCATCACATCGACATGCCGCCCCTCACGGATGGAGACGCACTGATCACACACCCCGCAAGGCTCGATCGTCGGTCCGCCGTTTCCGTCTGGCCCAACGCAATTCAAACCCTTGGCGATGATCCGTGCCGTGGTAGTCTTACCGGTGCCCCGAATGCCTGTCATAATGAAAGCGTGGGCAATCCGGTCAGCCTCGAACGCGTTCTTGAGCGTCCGCACCATAGCGTCTTGACCAATGAGATCGGCGAAAGTCTCCGGTCGGTATTTACGGGCGAGGACTTGGTAGGCTGGTGCTGAAGCGTCAGACATAAAGGATTCCGTACAATTCGTTTAGCAATATTTTAAGGGCTAGAATAAAGAATTACGAGCATTTTTTTACATGCCTATGTCATGCACATCATTCCCTGCGCAATCCATAACAAACCTACTCCCAGCTTCCAGTAAGCAATCAAAAACGTGTTGAGCGCTTGTGCCAATACTCCAAATAACTTAAGAAAAACGGTATTATGATAAAGGATATCCAAATTGGCTCTAATATTTAACCAAACTTATTCTGGCCACGAGGGCAATATCCCAGGAGCGGCTGGCGACAGTTTCAATATAAACAACGACGCGTTTGTAGATATAACTTTTTCAGACCCTTCGTTAGGCGGACTTTATCTTGACGATACTGTTAGTGACTTACGGGTTACAATCGTCGGCGTCGTCACAGATTCCACCTTCACAGTCTACGAGCGAGGCACATTTGTTAACGACTTCAGCAACGACGGAACGCCATATGAATATGTCATCATCGACGTTCAGGGGGTCTTGTATTTGTTTCTACACGATGGTGGCGATCCAGATTTAGATGGTACTCCCGGTTTTGCCGGAGCGGTTGGGAACGAAGATTTTATTGGCGGAAATCGTAATCCCCTAGATACGACGCCATATTGCTTCGTTCGTGGGTCACGAATTTCAACCGAATCTGGTGATATACCAGTGGAACAACTACATGATGGAAGTTTCGTACACACGCTTAATAACGGTGTTCAACAAATTTTATGGATCGGCAAGCGAACTATGTCGACGGGCACCAACCCGCGCCACATACCCATTCGAATTTCTGCTAATGCATTGGGTAATGGGGTACCTAAGCGTAACCTCTTGGTGTCACCGCAACACCGCGTATTACTGACTGATTGGCGTGCGGAACTCTTATTTGGAGAGTCCAAAGTTCTCGTACCAGCTAAGCATCTTGTAAACGACGACACCATCCGCGTTGCCTCAGACTTGAACGAGTTCGAATATTTCCACATACTATTCGACTCTCATCAAACTATTTTCTCCGAAGGCCTTCCAACCGAAAGCTTCCATCCGGGTGACATGGCTATGAAATCCTTGTCCGATGAATCGCGTGCTGAAGTTCTGGAGTTATTTCCTGAGCTTGCCGAAAGTACCGCAAGTTATGGCCCAGCGACCCACCGCTCACTTAAGGCGTACGAAGCCAAAGCTTTGCAAAGCGCATAAGCTCTCGCATCGCGCGCCGGCCGGATGCGCTCCACCAACCTGACAATATGCTGACATCCTGTGTAAGGAAGTTGAGGGTCGAATCGCGCAATGTGTCTTCACAGGGCGCATTGATTCGCCCCCATGAACTAAACACGGGATTAAAAAAATGAAAAAATCAGACGCCACCGAGCAAGTAATTACCCGCCGTAAAGCGCTAGGCCGTATTGGTCTGTTTGCGACAGCTGCGTACACTGTACCAGCTTTCGCAACGCTTTCCATGGCGCATGCTTCCAGCAACGCAAGCAGTACTAGCAGCGCGAGCGGCAATAGCGACGCAAGTGATGCAAGTGATGCAAGCGATCCAAGTGTTGCTAGCGGACCAAGCATTTCTATTCCATCAGCAGCGGAGCTAGCTTGTGATAAAACTGGCCGCGGCATCGTTGGTAATGATTTAACCGACTCGGATTATGTCCAGTGCCTGATCGACAATAGCGATCTGCTTTCCGCAGATACTTTGGCGCAGCTAACCGCACTGAGTATCTAACAGGATATCATTGCACGCCCCCTTCCGAAACAGCCACTAAACTTGGTGAAAAGCGGTTGGGAAGGTTTTGTTCAACCATAACGCAGCAACGGTTGAACAACATATTCCTTCCTTCGCTTTCGTGGAGGGGGGAATTATCGTATATAGGATCTCGATTATGAGCATGATTAACGGACATCTGAAATTTGGCGGCCTCGACGCGACTGTCGCGCTGTGCGTTGATCAGAAGTTCGTTGATGCGCTGCCAGTTGTCTTCCCGAACTGGGGCCACGCGATCGTCCAGCACGATAAAAACGACAGTTTCGCGAACGTCACCCTGACCGAAAATAAATACGTAATCACATCGCCCTTCATGGACGAGCCGACAATCTTCAAAGACCCTGCTAACACGTTGTGCTCCTTGATTGTTGAACTTGCCTGGGCCCGCCTGCGCGAAGACACCAGTCTATTGTGCCTGCACGGCGCAGCGATCGAGTTCGGAGGAAGGCTAGTAATTCTTCCAAGCACAAGACGTGCGGGGAAAAGCACACTTACGGTCGCCCTCGCTGCGGCTGGCCATACAGTTTTTACCGATGATTTTCTCCCGCTAAAGGTTACCCAAGACGGGTTGTTAAGCGGTATTTCCAGCGGAATATCTCCGCGCTTGCGGCTGCCATTGCCAAATCAGATCGGTCCGATCGCGCTGGATTATATCCAGAACCGCTCGATGATTCAAAATCGACAGTATCGGTTCGTTATGCCTATATCCGGTGAGTTAGCCAATTTCGGTGATACCGCCCCTATCGGCAGCCTCGTGTTCCTAGAACGCACAGAAGGTGCCACCGCTATAATCGAGCCCGTGTCGCAAGCCGATGCTCTCACCGCCCTGATCAAGCAGAATTTCTCCCGCGCAATGAACGCCGCCGGAATTCTTAAAATGCTGGGCTTCATTACAAAATCCACGCCGGCCTATCGCCTGACATATGATGATGCAGAACAGGCGGTTGCACTGCTCGAATCCCGCTTCCAGGAATGGGATCAGGCTGCCCCGACCTTTCCTTCCGATTTGGACAAAACAGCCTTTGAGTCCGCGCTTGAAACGGATTTCACGCCGGAACCCCTCGATGTTTCGGAAGGTAGGTTTATCCACGCCAGCGGTATCGAAGAGGTGTCGAGCGACGGCAAGCGGTTCCTAACGGGCCACAATGGCAAAAGCATCCATTACCTGAACGACGGAGCCGTTAATATCTGGCGTCTGCTGGAAGAACCAACCGGCACCACCGAAGCGATCGAAATGCTTTGCGCCGTGTTCCCCGATCACCCTGCCGATGACATACGCCGCGATGTTATCGGCACTTTCAAAGAATTCGCCCGCAACGGGTTGTTGCAAAAAGCGGATACGGTTTGCCAAACGTCTGAAATTGAGGCAACCTTGCCTCTGTAACCTGTTGTATGAGTACGCGTAAAATGACCACGACGCCAAACACCCTTGAAAACCCTTCGCGCCGCGCCGCAATGCGCAGGCTGGGTTTGGCTGTAGCCACGGCGTATATCGTTCCAGAAATCGTGATGCTGAGCGGCGCACGGGCATCGTCTAGCGCTTCGGGTAGCGGTTCATTCGTAACCCCTCCTACGCCGCCCACCGCCCCAAGCGATGTCGACATTATTGAGGCCGACGTTCAAGAAAGCGACACCTGTCAAAAGGCCACTGCCAGTGAGGTTAATCAACCGATTTCCATCTCGCAATCAGACTTCGATCGCGCACAGGAATCAGTGAAGGCTGGTTATGCCAAACCACTTCAGGCAATATGGCCGAACTTTAGCAGTAACTATTCAGGCAAAGTTATCGGAATCGAGTTTACCGGATTCCGCTGGCGTCCCCGTTACCGGTTCAAGGCCATATCGGCCGATGGACACTTGGAAACGGTGATCGTGTCGGCAAGAACCGGATTAATCGAAAAAATTGTGGGCTGTTAATGCGAATACTTATCGTTGAAGACGAGGCTAAAATAGCGGCGTCGATTAAGGACGTCTTGGCACATTCCGGCTTTATCCCCGAAATTTCCTCTGATGGCGAAGATGCGTGGTTTCGCGGTAGCACGGAAGACTATTCCGCCGCCATTCTGGACATCGGCCTACCTAAACTTGATGGTCTAAGCGTTCTGCGTAATTGGCGTAACGAACAGGTTAACATGCCGGTCATCCTGCTAACCGCCAAAGGCAGTTGGGCGGAACGTGTTGACGGGATTGACGCCGGCGCTGATGATTATCTGGTCAAACCTTTCCACATGGAAGAACTGGTTGCCCGCCTCCGTGCGCTATTGCGTCGAAACGGCACTGAAAAGAAGACGCAACTTAACGCCGGCCCACTGTTGCTGGACACCCGTCAGATGCGTGTTAGCGTCGATGGTTCACCGATCAATGTCACCCCATTGGAATTCAAACTTCTTAACTATCTTCTGCACAATCGTGGGCGCGTTGTTTCACAAGAAGAATTGGCGACCAACATTTACTTCCAAGATCAGGAACCTGACAGCAATGCAGTCGAAGTCTTGCTTGGCCGCCTGCGCCGCAAGTTGAAGGCTGATGTAATTCAGACCCGTCGCGGATTTGGTTACATCATCGAAGAGGACGGCGAATGAAGACATCGTCGCTCGGTCTCAGGCTAATCCTGCTTGCTTGCCTCTCAATTTCGGTGGCCCTGATTGCCACGACGATTGTGCTGAACACCTTGTTTCACAACTTCTTCGAGGAACGCATTTTTGCCGAACTGGACCGCGACCTAATACAACTAACCGCAAATTTATCGATCGGGCAAAACGGCAGTATTTCTGTTGCCCCGCTGACAAACCCGCGCTTCGGCTTACCCTTCAGTGGCCTTTATTGGCAGGCCTTTGAGCCGGGAAATCAAGCGCTCGTTTCACGGTCTCTATGGGGGGAGGCTTATGAATTTTCAGCCAACCCGATTGCCGGTCAGCGAACACGATCCGAGATTCACTCAAGCCAAGGCGTCCCTCTCCTAATAACTGGTTGGACAATCCTGATTGGCGACGGTGAACTACAACGCTCAATAACCTTGTCGGTCGCCACGAATGAATCCGAGGTCATCGAGGCCACCGCCAAATTCCGATCGGCGTTTATCCTGTGGCTTATATTGATGTTCCTTGGACTGATCATGGCATCGTGGGTGCAGGTTCGGCTCGGCTTGGTTCCGTTGGAAACATTGCGCAAAAAAGTTGAACAGGTGCGCTCTGGTGCAAAAGATAAACTCGACGGCCCCTTCCCACTCGAGGTGCAGCCACTAGCTGGAGAAGTTAACGAACTGTTAGC
>JAGLUD010000306.1 GCA_023134935.1 Paracoccaceae bacterium
ACTTCGTCTGTCTCACCTTTCCGCATTAACCCGTTGTCAACATATACGCAGGTAAGTTGATCACCGATTGCCTCATGAATAAGAATCGCAGTAACCGAAGAATCTACGCCACCGGACAGACCGCAGATGACTTTCTTGTCACCAACTTGCGCACGGATTTGCGCAATCGCTTGATCTTTATAGGCGTCCATTGTCCAGTCGCCGGTGAAACCGGCCAGATCAGTGAAGTTCTTGTAGAACAGCGCGCCATTCGGTGTGTGGTGAACTTCTGGATGGAATTGAACAGCAAAGAAGTTACGCTTCAGGTCTGCGGTAATTGCAAACGGCGCGTTTGGTGATGTTCCGTAAACCTCGAATCCATCCGCCAGTTCAGAAACGTGGTCGCCGTGGGACATCCAGACTTGCTCGTCGCCATCTGCGAACCAACCCTCTAACAGCGGCATATCCGCAGCAGGGGTCACGTATGCACGCCCGAATTCCGCTGTTCCGTGTCCACTTTCAACTTTACCGCCCAACTGATGCATCATCAGCTGTTGGCCGTAACAAATGCCCAAAATAGGAAGCCCCATTTCAAACAGACCTTGCGGTGCACGAGGTGAGCCCTCGTCCAGCACGCTGGCAGGGCCGCCAGACAGGATCACTGCCTTGGGGGCGAAATCACGGATGAAATCTTCATCTACGTTCTGGAACGGATGAATTTCACAATAGATACTGCTTTCGCGCAGGCGACGCGCGATCAGCTGCGTAACTTGCGATCCGAAATCAATAATAAGAAGGCGGTCATGTGTTTGATTTGTCATACAGCGCTGTTTATGGCGCGAAGTGGATTCGCGCAAGCGGATCGTGGAAATGTCGCGGATGGATGCTTTCGAGGCGGAAATGTTGAACGGTGGCATCGTGAATTCATTCTAATTAGAGGCAACAACACCAACTTTCAGGATATTCGAATGGCAAATACAACAGCTTTGCAAGAAACCCCTCGTCGTCGCGCCCGTGGTGGAGGTGCCGCTCGGCGTGCCGAGCGGACAGCACCGAAGCTGGAATTCGCCAAGTTTATCGAACGCAATATCCCCAACTTCGAAATTCTGAATGCCGAGGCGTTGGAGATTATAGAATACAACGCAGAAACCGTTCTTGAGGAAATTGGTGTTAATTTCGTCGACAACCCCGAAGCATTGCAACGCTGGCGTAACGTAGGGGCCGACGTCGAAGGCGAACGTGTTCGTATCCCGCGTGGCCTTGCCCGTAAATTATGTACAACTGCGCCGAGCCGTATCACCCAACACGCCCGTAATCCCGAACGTAATGTCGAGATCGGTGGTAATACGTTGGTGCTTGCGCCTGTCTATGGACCACCGTTTGTGCGGGATCTGGATGGCGGGCGGCGTTATGCAACCATCGCCGATTTTCAGAAGTTCGTGAAGCTCGGCCATATGTCCAAGTGGTTGCACCATTCCGGTGGTACAGTTTGCGAACCAACGGATGTTGCCGTGAATAAACGCCATTATAATATGCTTTATGCGCATATGACGCTGACGGATAAACCGTTTATGGGGTCCGTGACTGAACCAAGCCGCGCGCAGGATTCGGTTGATATGTGCAAGATCCTGTTCGGGGACGCGTTCGTTGACGAAAACGCGGTGATGACTAGCCTGATCAACATTAACTCTCCGTTAGTGTTTGATCCGATCATGATGGGCGCGTTGGAGGTGTACGCAGCCAATAACCAAGCCTGCATTATTTCGCCGTTCATCGTCGGTGGGGCTATGGCACCTGTGTCGGTTGCAGGCACCTTGACGCAAGTCTTGGCCGAGGCCTTAGCTGGCATCGCTTATTCCCAAATGATACGTCCCGGAGCGCCAGTTATTTTCGGGGCTTTCGTCAGTTCTATCGACATGAACTCGGGTGCGCCAACGTTCGGGACGCCTGAGGCATCGAAAATCCTTTACGGGGCAGGGCAGTTGGCGCGGCGGTTGAACCTGCCGTTCCGCTCTGGTGGTGGGCTTTGTGGTTCCAAACTTCCAGACGCTCAAGCCGGTTACGAAACTGCTAATACGTTAAACGCAGCTCTGCTGGGTGGCGTCAACTTCATGCTGCACTCTTGTGGATGGCTGGAAGGCGGACTTGTCTCCAGCTTCGAGAAGTTCGTGATGGATGCGGATCAGCTAGGTGTGTTGCACTCCATTGCACAAGGTGTGGACGTTTCTGAAAACGGTCAAGCTATGGGTGCGATTGAAGAAGTTCAACCCGGTGGGCATTACCTTGGCTGTGAACACACCCAAGCCAATTTCAAAACCGCGTTTTGGCGTACGGAAGTTCTAGACTACAAACCCTTTGAGCAATGGAGCGAGGAAGGGTCTTACGACACTGTGCAACTTGCAAGTATGCGGGTGAAGAAGATGCTGGAAGAATATCAGAAACCCGCAATTGATCCGGCTATTGACGAGGCATTGCAATCCTACATAGCCAAGAAAAAAGAAAGTATGCCGGACGCTTTTGGTTGATTTAGGCGGCCTTCTCGATTGACACTGAACCGGCTGCCACAACCATCAATGCCGTCAAGATGCGTATGTGCTTGCGAACATTGTAAGTGGCGTCGCATACAACACGTTCCTCGTTCAGGCGGTGCTCTTCTTCCAGTAACGTGTCGAAAAGCTGCTGAAGGTTTATACTTTCATTCCCCTCTTTTGTCATCCTTAAATCGCGACCCCATCGAAAATCCCCGATCGCAGATCTTGCAGCGCGGATCAGTAGTTTAGGGCGCTGCAATGTGTTTAAATGGGCTTGTGAATGATGCATGTTGGCCTCCGTTTGGTTGACGTTGAAATTACCA
>JAGLUD010000307.1 GCA_023134935.1 Paracoccaceae bacterium
ATTGGCGGACCATTATGGTATAACGACTGTCGAACAGCGTCGCGCTAGTTAGCGGCCGCGACGATACCCGCAAAGTCGGAAGCCTTTAGCGAAGCGCCACCGACAAGACCGCCATCAACATTGGAAACGGCAAAGATTTCCGCTGCATTGGTTGGTTTTACAGAACCGCCATACAGCAAACGTATGCCGTTTCCGATTTCGTCACCGAACCGAGCGACTAGTTTACCGCGAAGGTAATCGTGCACCTCGGCGACCTCTTCAAGTGTCGGTGTGCGGCCGGTACCGATTGCCCAAACAGGTTCGTAGGCTACGATAGTATTGTCAGCTTTAGTTGCATCAGGCGTTGATCCATCCAACTGGCCACCAATGATGTCCAAAGTTTCACCAGCATCGCGCTGTGCTTCGGTTTCACCCACACAAACAATGGCTTGCAAGCCTGCACGCCAAGCAGCTTGTGTCTTGTCGTTCACTTCTGCGTCTGTTTCGCCGTGGTCAGCACGACGTTCGGAGTGGCCCAGAATTACGGCGCCTGCGCCAGCGTCTTTCAACATTTCAGCTGAAATGTCTCCAGTATGCGCGCCAGTTTCGTTCCAGTGGCAATCCTGCCCACCAATAATGACATCGCCGGATACATCCGCCAAAGACGCTACTAAAGTTGCCGGAGGGCAGATGATAACATCGCAAGTTGCGCCCGCACTGCTGGCTTTAAGGGCTTCAAGTTCGGCAATTGATGCCTTCAAGCCATTCATTTTCCAATTACCGGCGGCAACTTTACGACGCATATTCATACTCCTGTAGAGATTTGTTTTACATATCTGCAAATTTGATGGATTCACCGCAACCACAAGCTTCGGTTACGTTCGGGTTCTTGAACTCGAATCCAGCCTCAAGCAGCGAGACCTTATAGTCAATTTCAGTTCCAAACAGGAACATCTGCGCCATAGGGGCGATCATGACGCGAGCGCCATTGTATTCAATGACCTCGTCGTTTGGATCAACGTCTTCGACGTAATCCATCGTGTATTCCATGCCAGCACAGCCACCTTTTTTGATGCCTATCCGCAGGCCTTTTTTCTCTCCGTCGCCCATGAGGCTAGAGATTTGCTTGGCAGCGGCATCCGTCATTGTAAGGGCTTGTTTTCCAGGGATTCCAAACATTAATTTTGCTCCTGTACGGCCGGAACTATTGCATCGATTTTAGCAGTCAAATCAGCGTCTAAAGCTTCAATTGCAGCGGTAATTTCAGAATAGTCAGCAGTTTCGGCAGCCGGAATAGCATCAATTTTGGCTTCTAATGCGCTGAACGCACTACCTAAATCAGCCAACTGTTGTGCTTGCTCGGCTTCCATCACGCTAATCGCGGAAGCCAAGTTATCGTTAGCCTCCATTAACGCTTTGTTAGTCATATCCTGTTGCTCAGTCTGCAACGACTGCTCGGCGCGGTATGACTTAACCACGCGGTCATTGTTCAGGTAGATCAGTCCGCCAGCGACGATCGCACCGACAATCGCCGAAACGCTCACGCGGTAGATCAGATTTTGAACAACACCTGCCATTACATGAAGCCCAATTCTAGACGGGCTTCGTCAGACATCATGTCCATGCCCCATTGAGGCTCCCAAACCAGTTCAACATTAACAGTGTTAACGCCGGCAATCGGTGAAATCGCATCCGCAACCCAACCCGGCATTTCGCCAGCTACAGGGCAACCAGGTGCTGTTAGGGACATCTTGATATCCACATGAGATTCGTCATTAATGTCGATCGTATAGATCAGACCGAGGTCGTAAATGTTTACGGGAACCTCGGGGTCGTGGACTGTGCGACAGGCCTCGACAATGGTTTCGTACAGCGGGTGATCGGTCGTGGATGGAGCGATCATCGGTGTGCCCTCCATGGGCATTTCGGCTTCGGCATTCATGTTTTTCAATCCTTTTCGGAATTCCTGACTAAACATATAGGGTATAAGAATGCCAACGTCTAGATGACGGTAGGACTTGAAACTGCGGCAAATTTGAGGTTGAACGCGCGGTAAGCCTAAAAAGTCAGGAAAATAAGTGAAAAACGTATCGTTTAAAATCAACCAAACGCAAGGAAAAGCCCGTACTGGCGTGCTTCATACGCCACGTGGTGACATCCGCACACCCGCGTTTATGCCTGTAGGGACTGCTGCAACCGTGAAAGCGATGATGCCAGAGAGCGTCGCAGCGACAGGTGCCGACATTCTTTTGGGCAATACGTATCATTTGATGTTGCGCCCAACGGCAGAACGAATTGAACGTTTAGGTGGTCTTCACAAATTTATGAACTGGGATAAGCCAATTTTAACGGATTCTGGTGGTTTTCAGGTGATGAGCCTCGCTGGATTGCGGAAATTGACTGAGGACGGTGTGAAATTCAAATCCCATATTGATGGTTCGGTGCATAACCTGACGCCTGAACGCTCGATGGAGATTCAGAAGATGTTGGGCAGTGATATCGTAATGTGTTTTGACGAATGCACGCCGTATCCGGCGGACGAAAAGACGGTGTCCGATTCCATGCGCATGTCGATGAGGTGGGCGCAGCGTTCTAAGGACGCTTTCGGCGATCGACCTGATCATGCGTTGTTCGGCATTCAGCAGGGTAGCACCACGCCAGAAATGCGCGAAGAAAGCTCCGAGGCGTTGAAATCCATTGGATTTGACGGTTACGCCATCGGCGGTCTGGCTGTGGGCGAGGGGCAGGAGGCGATGTTCGACGTGTTGGATTACGCCCCCGGGATGCTACCTGTCGACAAACCACGTTACCTAATGGGTGTTGGCAAGCCTGATGATATCGTCGGGGCGGTTCAACGCGGCGTTGACATGTTCGACTGTGTACTGCCGTCACGTTCAGGCCGTACAGGGCAGGCGCAGACAAGGATGGGGGCGATCAACCTTCGTAATGCGCGTCACATTGATGATCCAAGACCGTTAGATGAAGAATGCACGTGCCCGACGTGTCAGAACTATTCCCGCGCTTATCTTCACCATGTTCACAAATCTAAAGAAATCATCTCTAGTATGCTGCTTACTTGGCATAACCTTCATTACTACCAAGAATTGATGCAGGGATTGCGTGGCGCAATCGAGGCGGGAACGCTTGATGATTTCGCAGCGGCCTTTCACGCGCGGCGGGAAATTGGGGATATAGCGCCCGTCTGATAATCGATGAGCAATAGGTGCGAAATAACGGAACAAAACCGGACCATATCGAATTTATCCTCTTGAAACCCCGCGCGCTGCACTCCAAGTTATATGAAACAATGGAAGTGCTACTATCGCCAGATAACTGGGTTGGAGTGCTTTGCAGTAATAAGGAAGACCTATGTCAGACTCAAACAGCGTTACCTATCCGGTTCTCCCGCTTCGGGATATTGTTGTTTTCCCTAACATGATCGTGCCGCTTTTTGTCGGCCGTGAAAAATCCGTCCGCGCCCTTGAAGAGGTGATGCAGGACGACAAACAAATTCTACTTTCCAGCCAGAAAGACGCAGGCGAAGATGAGCCAACTACGGACTCTATTAATGAGACCGGCGTTTTGGCGAATGTGCTTCAACTGCTGAAACTGCCCGACGGAACCGTTAAGGTTTTGGTCGAAGGCAAGCAGCGTGTTCTTATTTCGCGGTTTCTGGATAATGACGATTACTTCGAAGCTGAAGCCATCCTTATCGAAGAGGGTGAAACCGAGTCCGATCTGGTGACCGCGCTTTCGCGTTCGGTAACCGATACGTTTGAACGCTATGCGCGGCTTAACAAAAACGTGCCAGAAGATGCGCTGTCCGCAGTGCAGGAAGCGGCCGACGCTATCAAACTTGCGGATACGGTTGCTGGACATCTTGGTGTGTCCATTGCCGAGAAACAAAACTTGTTGGAAATCACCGACGTTGCACAACGGTTGGAAAAGATTTTCGAACTTATGCAAAGCGAACTGTCCGTTCTTAAGGTCGAGAAGAAGATCAAGTCTCGGGTTAAAACCCAGATGGAGCGTACGCAGCGCGAGTATTATTTGAACGAACAGATGAAAGCGATCCAGAAAGAGCTTGGCGATGGCGAAGAAGGCCAGAGCGAACTTGGTGAACTGGAAGAGCGTATCGCTGGCGTTAAGCTGTCCAAAGAGGCCAAAGAGAAGGTCGACGGCGAGCTTAAGAAGCTGAAGAATATGTCGCCCATGTCGGCGGAAGCAACGGTTGTTCGCAACTACCTCGATTGGATGTTGTCCATTCCGTGGGGTAAGCGCAGCCGTGTTAAGAAAGACTTAAACAAAGCGCAGGAGGTTCTGGATAAGGATCACTACGGACTTGAGAAGGTTAAAGAACGCATCGTGGAATATCTGGCCGTGCAACAGCGCAGCCAGAAGATGAAGGGGCCTATCTTGTGTCTGGTTGGCCCTCCAGGGGTTGGTAAGAC